>JALYQB010000440.1 GCA_030856045.1 Actinomycetota bacterium | reverse complement strand
GGCGGGCCCGCGCGGCCGCCAGCCGGGTGGTGCCCCGGAGCCGCTCGGCGAGCGACGACAGCCGGTACCAGGTGTCCTGGGCGGTCGCGACGCGCGGTGCGGAGTCGGCGAGCTGCTCCTCCAGCGCGGCCTGCTCGCGGGCAGCGGCCGCCGCCGCATACTCCACCTCCGCGCGCCGGGCACGGGCTGCGGTCTCGTCGGCCTCCTCGCGGGCGAGCTCGGCGCGCAGCGTCACCAGGTCGTCGGCGTGCAGCCGCAGCCGGGCGTCACGTAGCTCGGCCTGCACGGCCTGCGCGCGGCGGGCGATCTCAGCCTGCTTGCCCAGTGGCTTCAGCTGGCGGCGCAGCTCCCCGGTGAGGTCGGTGAGCCGGGTGAGGTTCGCCTGCATCGCATCGAGCTTCCGCAGTGCCTTTTCTTTGCGTTTGCGGTGCTTGAGGACACCCGCGGCCTCCTCTATGAACGCGCGGCGCTCCTCCGGTTTGGACTGCAGGATCTGCTCGAGCTGGCCCTGGCCGACGACGACGTGCATCTCGCGGCCGATCCCGGAGTCCGACAGCAGCTCCTGCACGTCGAGCAGCCGGCATCCGCTGCCGTTGATCTCGTACTCGCCGGCACCGTCACGGAACATCCGCCGCGTGATCGACACCTCGGTGTAGTCGATGGGCAGCAGCCCATCGGAGTTGTCGATGGTCAGCGTGACCTCGGCCCGCCCGAGCGGCGGTCGCCCGGCGGTGCCTGCGAAGATCACGTCCTCCATCTTCCCGCCGCGCAGTGCCTTCGCGCCCTGCTCCCCCATCACCCACGACAGCGCGTCGACGACGTTGGACTTGCCGGACCCGTTCGGTCCGACGACGCAGGTGATGCCCGGTTCGAAGCGCAGGGTCGTCGCCGAGGCGAAGGACTTGAAGCCCTTCAGCGTCAGGCTCTTCAGATGCACTGTGCTCCGGCCCCTCCCTGCGGCGTCGGCGCTGAGGCTACCGGCCGTCCGGACCCGCCCGGTTGAGGCTCTCTCAGCGCTCGACGAACCCGGTCAGGTCGCCGCGGGCGCCGGAGAACCACTCGACGACGGTGCCGACATCGCCGGGCGCGGCACCGGAGCGCAGCGCGTCGAGCAGGGCGTCACATGCCGTGCGCGGTCCCTCGGCGACCACCTCGACCCGGCCGTCGTCGAGGTTCGCGGCGTGGCCGGCCAGCCCGAGCTCGAGCGCGCGCGAACGGGTCCACCAGCGGAAGCCCACGCCCTGTATCCGGCCGTGCACCTCCGCGGTGAGCCGGACGGGGTCGGTCACCGCAGGTCCATCGGCGCGGGGGCGAGGTGCATGGCGTCGCGTCCTGCACCGGTCCACGACGGGAAACCCGACGCTCGAGCCATGCCCATACGCTAGTCAAGGACGATGTCGGCCGTTCGCCACATCACCAACCCGGATGCGCCCCGAGACGCTGCGCCGCATCGCGCAGCGTCACCGAGTCGTCGGATCCGGCACCGACCGCTCGCAGCCCCGCCACCTTGCGGACATCGGACGCCACCGAGATCAGCGCGTCGAGCAGCGTCTCGGTCGCAGTCGATGTAGGTGGTCTCACCCGAACCCCCGACGATCACACTGCAGTCGTCGAGTCCGGCCTCGTACAGCTGGTCGACCTCCTCGTCACGGGGTTGCTCGGTTGAGGACCAGCAGGAAGCTCCACGTCTGCATATCAGCTCCGTCCGTGATGGTGGCAGCGTCCGAGCGCGTGATCCGCTCGACGTCGTTGCCCGTACTGCGCGGGTGGCCCAGAGCGCCATCCGGTCTCGCTTATCAAGAATGATAAGCTGGACCAATGTCCGGGGAACAGCCACTGGGCCTGGAAAGCCCCACACTCACACGCGTCCTGGAGGCGGCCGCACGTCTGCAGGAACTGGTGCCCGACGCGGTACTCGTCGGCGGTTCCGCCGCCGCTCTCTACGCTGGTCACCGCGACTCCTACGACCACGATCACGTCCTGGCCGACCTCGCGGACCGGTTCGACGCCGTGCTGGAGGCAGTCGAGTCCCAAGATGGGTGGGTGACGAACCGCGTCATGCCCGGCAAGATCATCCTCGGTGAGCTGGGCGGGATCGAGACGGGAATCCGGCAGCTCATCCGCCGGACCCCACTGGAGCTGGCGACCGTCAGTTTGCCCTCCGGTCACGTGCTGACCGCGCCCACGCCGGAGGAGACGCTGCGGGTCAAGGCCTTCCTCGTCGTCCGCCGCAACCAGACCCGTGACTACCTCGACGTCGCCGCGATGACGGATCGCTACGGAATCGGCCGAGCCGCAACGGCGCTGGCACACATCGACTCCTACTACGCGGACCAGCGCGGGACCGGAGACGGCGTCGGCACACAGCTGGCGCGCCAGCTCGCCGACCCGCGGCCCAAGGACACCTCGACCACGAGGGAGCTCCATCACTACAAGAACCTCGCCTCCCGCTGGCACGACTGGCGCGCCGTCGTCGAGGTGTGTCGCGCACTAGCGGTGGCGATGGTCCGCGGAGCGACGGCATGACCCTCGCCTTCCGCAACGTCGACGTGTCCCCGGAAGACCCGGTGCGAGACTGGCCGACCGAGGCGGTCCTGACCGCGTTGGAGCGAGGCGGTCTCTCGCACTGGCGACGACTCGCCGCCCAGATCCAGGCCGATCCCTGGGGACCCGTGTCCCGCAGGGTCGAGGAGGCGTTGGCGGTATCGGGGCCCTACGGTGTCACCGAGCTGATGAAGGACGTCGTCGCCGCAGCCCGCACCGACGCCGAGCGCGAGGAGCGGAGAGCCGTCGCCACCGAGATCGCAGCACTGGTCGACCAATCGGCGCTGACCAAGGCCGTGTTCGCCAGACGGAGCGGAACCTCGCCGTCGCGGCTGTCCACTTACCTCGCCGGTACGGTCACGCCGTCAGCCGCGCTCATGGTGCGGATGCGGAGGGTAGCGGAACGAACCGGGGGTAACCGGTCGACGTCGTTCATCGCCGGCGCGGGGTAGGTAGTCGTTGCGGACGTGCTCGGCCGACACCGAGTCCGGGCGGGCGATCGCCTCGACCCATCAGCGCGGTCGCCACGGCCGAGCGGTCCAGGCCGATGTCGAGCAGGCGGCTGTAGACCGTCGCAGCGATCTCCTCGACGGACGGGGTCACCGCCCCCGTCGAGCCACGGGGTGAGGCGCGGCAGAACGGCATGCCGCGCGAAGACCGCGACCAGCAGCGCGTCCCGTCCGCCGATCTGGTTGTAGATGGACATCACCGTGCACCCACCTGTCCGGCCACCCGCTCGAGGGTCAGCGCCCCGACCCCTCCGCGGCGATCACAGCCCCAACCGCCACGATGATCCGGTCGGCCAGCGTCACCGGCGCCTGCACCCGCTCACGCAGGGCCGACCGGATCACCGCCCGGCCAGTTCGGCGCCACAGACCGCCGCGTCGGCGACGTGCTCCAGGAACGTCATGACGCCACTCAATATGCACCATCAATAGATATGTCAGGCCGAGGGCAGTGACATGCGGCCCGCGGTCAGGAGTGGATCGACCCGGCTTGGGCGGTAGCAGGCCGGGTCGGCCGCCCCAGCGACCGATCGCCGAGTCAGACGGATCGACGTTGCTGCGGTAGGACTCGGCAGGTGGCCGTCGCCTGGTGGAGCACCTCGTAGGTCAGCTCCGGTGTACGGGAGCGGTCACCACAGTCCGACGTGGTGCGGGCTGGCAGCGCGGGCAGAAATGCGAGGACCGGTTCGTGAAGGCCTCGCGGCGCACCGCGGTCCCGCATCGGGGACAGGGGCGTCCCTCCTGCCCGTAGACGGCGAGCGACCTGTCGAAGTAGCCCGAGCGGCCGTTGACGTTGACGTACAGCGCGTCGAACGAGGTCCCGCCCGCGGCGAGCGCCTCGGTCATCACCTCGGCAGCCGCGGCGAGCACGGTGCGTGCCTGTTGCCGGGTGACTGCGGTGGTCGGCCGTGCTCCGTGCAGCCGTGCGCGCCACAAGGCCTCGTCCGCGTAGATGTTGCCGATGCCCGACACGAGCGTCTGGTCGAGCAACGCCCTCTTGAGCTCGGTCCGGCGCCGCCGCAGGGCGTCCACCACGGCCTCGGCGTCGAACGCGGCGTCGAGGGGGTCCCGCGCGATGTGCGCGATGGGCGCCGGAAGCCCCTCGACGAGGTCCTCGACGGATAACCCACCGAATGTCCGCTGGTCGACGAACCGGAGCTCCGGGCCGTCGTCGACGAAACCGATACGAACCCGAAGGTGCTTCTCGTCGACGGCGCCGGAAGGCTGGATGCGCAGTTGGCCGCTCATCCCGAGGTGGGCCAGCACGGCCTCCTCGGTGCCGCCGCCGAGCACCAGCCAGAGGTACTTGCCGCGGCGGCGCGCCGCGGCCAACTCCCGGCCCGCGAGCCGGGCAGCGAAGTCGATGTCGCCGGTGAGGTGGCGGCGGACCGCCCGAGGATGACGCACCTCGACGGCGTCGACGGTTCGGCCGGCGACATGCGCGTCGAGCCCACGACGCACCACCTCGACCTCGGGGAGCTCCGGCACACCACGATCCTGCCCGCCGCCCGCCGCGCATCACCGCGCAGGTGCTGGCCATGTCTGGCCACGTCTCATGCCGCGGCTGGGCGCCGGCTGGATCTGGGGGGTGGAGTGGGTCGAGGTGGATGTGCCAGCTGGGGCGGTGGGTCCGGACGTGGTGTCGCCTGCGGAGCAGGAGCAGGTTGGGCAGGTCGGTGGGGCCGCCGTCGATCCAGGGCCGCAGGGAGTGTGCGTCGCACCAGGAGACGGGGCGCCCGCAGCCGGGGCATTCACCGCGACAAGCATCCATGTCGCTGGGTGATCGGTCGCTGAGATCCGCGGGAGCGGGGCTACTCGACCGTCGCGGCACCGTCGGACAGCGCCCGCCACGCCGCCTCGGCGGCCTGCTGCTCGGCTTCCTTCTTCGTGCGGCCGCGGCCGGACCCGTGGTCGGTGCCCGCGACCACGACGGTCGCGGTGAACTCCTTCGAGTGGTCCGGCCCGTCCTCGTCGACGCGGTAGTCCGGTACGCCGAGGTCGGCCGCCGCGGTCAGCTCCTGCAGGCTCGTCTTCCAGTCCAGCCCGGCGCCGAGCAGCGGTGCCTCGATGAGCAGCGGGTCGAACAGCCGGTGCACCACCGCCCGGGCGATGTCCACGCCGTGCTCGAGGTACACCGCCCCGAGCAGCGCCTCGGTGGTGTCGCCCAGGATGCTCGCCTTGTCACGCCCATCGGTCAGCTCCTCCCCGCGCCCGAGCAGAATGTGCTCGCCCAGGCCCAGCCGCCGCGCGACCCTGGCGAGCGCATGCATGTTCACGACGCTGGCGCGCAGCTTCGCGAGCTGACCCTCCGGCTGGTCGGGATGGGTCCGGTACAGGTGATCGGTCACGACGAGGCTGAGCACCGCATCCCCGAGGAACTCGAGGCGCTCGTTCGGCTCCAGGCCCCCGTTCTCGTACGCGTAGGACCGGTGGGTGAGTGCGAGCGTCAGCAGCTCGGCGTCGAGCTGGACGCCGAGCGCGTCGAGCAACGGGGCGCGGTCGACGGACCGGGCCCGCGGCGACCGGCCCCGCACCACGCGGCGGGCTGCCGGGTCAGGCGGGCCGGACGACCTGGCGCCCGTCGTAGGTGCCGCAGTGCGGGCACGCGACGTGCGACAACCGCGGTTGGCGGCAGGCACGGTTCGAGCAGGTCACGAGGTTCGGCGCAGTCGCCTTCCACTGAGAGCGCCGCGAGCGGGTATTCGACCGCGACATCCTGCGCTTGGGAACGGCCACGTCAGTGGTTCTCCTTAGTCCGTGTCCTGGCTGTTCGAGTGGCCGAACCGCTGCTGCAATGCGGCCCAGCGAGGGTCCATCGTCTCATGCCGGTGGTCGGCCCCGAGATCGGCCCGTCGCCCGCCGCACTCCGGGCACAGCCCGGCACAGTCCTCACGGCAGAGCGGCGCCAGCGGCAGCGCCAGGATCACCGCGTCCCGCACCACGGGTTCGAGGTCGACGAGGTCCCCGACGACCCGGCTGACCTCGTCGGGGTCGGTGGTGTCGTCGGTGGCGGTGTCCGGGTAGGCGAAGAGCTCGGTCAGGTCCACCTCGAGCCGGTCGGACACCGGTTCGAGGCAGCGGGCGCACTCGCCGGTCACCCGAGCACCGGCGGTGCCGGAGACCAGCACGCCCTCCATCACCGACTCCAGCCGGACGTCGAGGTGCAGGTCACCGCCCTCGGGCACGCCGATGACGTCGAGCTCCAACCCGGCGGGGGCCGGGACGTCCCGGTGGTAGGTGCGCATGGCGCCCGGACGGCGTCCGAGGTCCCGGGTGTCGATCACCCAGGGAGCGGAGGGGTCGGGGCGCGCGGAGGCGGCGTTGTGCGGCATCGGCTTTCAGGAGGGATGGAGTCGAGGAAATGCAACCCGGCCAGCGTACGCGACCGGTGTCAATAGCGGTCGGCTGCGCCCGCGGGCACGGGCCCGAGCCGGCTACGGCCGCGGCCCACGGTGCGCAACGTGCGCGTCAGCAGCTCCTCGAACTCGCCGAGGGTGCCGTCGACGTAGGCGTCACACTCGTCGCGCAGCCGCGCCGCCTCGGCGCCGGCCGCATCCACGAGACCGGCCGCCTCCGCCCGCGCGGCGAGCACGACCTCGGTCTGCTCGACCAGCCGCGCCTGCTCCTGCCGCCCCTCGTGCACCGACCGCTCGTAGGCACCCCGGCCCGCCGCGGTCATCCGCTCGGCCTCGGCCTCTGCGCGGCCCGTCAGCTGCTCGTACTCGTGGCGGCCAACCGCGACCGTCCGCTCCGCCTCGGCCTGCGCTCCCGCGAGGAGCTGGTCGGCGTGGGTGCGGGCATCCTCCAGGAGCCGCGCGGCCTCGTCCCGGGCTGAGGTGACGGTCTCCTCCGCTTCGGTGCGCGCGGCGGTGAGCTGCTCGTCGGCCAGCCGCTGCGTGGTGGCGATGATCTCGTCGCGGTGGTCGAGCACGTCCTGGGCGTCGTCGAGCTCCGCGGGAATGGCGTCGCGCACATCGTCGAGGAGTTCGAGGACGTCCCCGCGCGGCACCACGCAACCGGAGGTCATCGGGAGACCGCGCGCCTCCTCCACCGTGGTGACGAGCTCGTCGAGCGACTCGAAGACCCGATACACCTGCCCACTCCCCGTCCGACGCCGACGACCCGTGCAGGCAAGTGTGCCCGCTGCACGCGGCGTAGCGCGGTAACCGCGCGGGCGTGTCCGCTCGTCAGTCACGCTCGGCGAGGCGGTTGATCATGCGCTGGTGAACCTTGGCCGGCAGCAGGTGCGCGACGTCACCGCCGTAGGTCGCGACCTCCTTGACCAGCGAGCTGGACAGGAAGCTGTAGGTGGGGTTGCTCGGCATGAACAGGGTGTCGACGCCGGAGAGCCGATAGTTCATCTGCGCCATCTGCAGCTCGTAGTCGAAATCGCTGACGGCCCGCAGCCCCTTGACGATCGCGCCGATGCCATTGGCCTGCGCGTACTGCACGAGCAGGCCGTGCCAGGAGTCGATCCGCACCGTCGGCAGGTGTTCGGTGACCTCGCCCAGCATCTCGATCCGCTCCTCGACGGAGAACATGCTGCGCTTGCTCTTGTTGATCAGCACCGCAACGACGACCTCGTCGAACTGGTTCGCGGCGCGCTCGATGACATCCAGATGGCCGTTGGTGACCGGGTCGTAGGAACCGGGACACACCGCGCGCCTCATGGCGCGGAACCGTAGTGCATCCGGGTGTCCCCGTATGTGCGCTCGGTGAGCGGTGACACACCCTCCGGCCACCCCGGCGCTGCGCCGCGGGAGGAGCGCTCGACGACGATCAGCGCACCGGGTGCGAGCCACTGTCCGGCGGTCAGCACGGCGAGCACGCCGGCGAGGTCGCCGTCGGGGAGGGCGTAGGGCGGATCGAGCAGGACGAGGTCGTAGGGGGCGTCCGACGGGCCGGTGAGGACGGTCGCCACCGGTGCCGCGGTGACCTGGGCGCCGGGTAGCGCCAGGTCCGCGACGTTGCGGCGTAGCACGTCCACCGCACGGCGGTCCGACTCGACGAACCGCACGCGGGCGGCACCGCGGGACAAGGCCTCGAGTCCCAGCGCTCCGGACCCGGCGTAGAGGTCGAGCACCCGCGCGCCGTCGAGAACCAGCCGCGCCTCGAGCGCACTGAACACCGCCTCCCGGACGCGGTGCGACGTCGGCCGGGTCCCGCTGCGCGGCACGGCGAGGCGCCGCCCTCCCGCCCGGCCCGCCACGATCCGCGTCACGGCGCCATCATCACCCCTTGCGCCATCGCAGCCGACCCCCACTCGTGAGTGGCGATGCGAGCCCCGACTCGCAACGCCACTCACGAGGGTGGTCGGTGAGCGGCGCCTAACCGAGCTCGAGGATCAGGTCGCCGCCCTCGACCTGCTGCACCTCGTTGATCGCCACCCGCTCGACGGTGCCGGCGTGGGACGCGGTGATACCGGCCTCCATCTTCATCGCCTCGATGGTCGCGACGGTCTGGCCGGCGTCCACCGAGCCGCCCTCCGCCACCTGCAGCGTCACCACCCCCGCGAACGGCGCCGCGACGTGCCCGCCGTTCGCCTTGTCCGCCTTCTCCGCGGCCGGCACGTCGGAGGTCACCGACCGGTCCCGGATCTGCAGCGGGCGCAGCTGGCCGTTGAGCGTGCACAGCACGGCGCGCACCCCGCGCTCGTCGGCCTCGCCGATCGCCTCCAGCGCGATGAGCAGCCGCACCCCGGGCTCCAGGTCCACGGCGTGCTCGACCCCGGTGCTCAACCCGTAGAAGAACTCCTTGCTCGGCAGCACGGAGGTGTCGCCGAACCTTTCCCGGTGCTCCGCGAACTCGGCGGTCGGGCCGGCGAACAGGAGCCGGTTGAGGGTGCCCCTGCGGTCCTCGCGCAGCCCGTCGCGGTCCTCGTCGGACAGCGCCGCGACGCCCTTGGCCTTCCCGCGGCCCTCGAGGGCCTTGCGTCGCAGCGGCTCGGGCCAGCCCCCCGGCGGCGTCCCGAGCTCACCGTGCAGGAAACCGATCACCGAGTCGGGGATGTCGAAGCGCTTCGGCGCGGCCTCGAACTCCGCCGGGTCGACGTCGGCACCGACGAGGTGCAGTGCGAGGTCGCCCACCACCTTCGACGACGGCGTGACCTTGACGAGCCGGCCGAGCATGCGGTCGGCGGCGGCGTAGGCATCCTCGATCTGCTCGAACTTGTCACCGAGTCCGAGCGCGACGGCCTGCTGGCGCAGGTTGGACAGCTGGCCGCCCGGGATCTCGTGGTGGTAGACCCGCCCGGTCGGCGAGGCAAGCCCGGACTCGAACGGCGCATAGACCTTGCGGACCAGCTCCCAGTACGGCTCGAGGTCGGAGACGGCCTGCAGGTCCAGCCCGGTGGCCCGCTCGGTGTGGTTCGTCGCCGCCACCAACGCCGACAGCGACGGCTGGCTCGTGGTCCCCGCCATCGAGGCCGTCGCGGCGTCGACCGCGTCCACGCCCGCGTCGATCGCGGCGAGCAGGGTGGCGAGCTGCCCGCCTGGGGTGTCGTGGGTGTGCAGGTGCACGGGGAGATCGAAGCGCTTCCGCAGCGCCGTCACGAGGGTCCGCGCGGCGGGCGGGCGCAGCAGCCCGGCCATGTCCTTGATCGCCAGCACATGTGCCCCCGCGTCGACGATCTGCTCGGCGAGGCGCAGGTAGTAGTCCAGCGTGTAGAGCTTCTCGGCAGGGTCGGAGAGGTCCGCGGTGTAGCAGAGGGCGACCTCCGCGACGGCCTGCTCGGTGGCGGCCACCGCCTCGATCGCGGGGCGCATCTGCGACACGTCGTTCAGCGCGTCGAAGATCCGGAAGATGTCGAGCCCCGACCGGGTCGCCTCCTCGACGAACGCGGTGGTGACCTCCGTCGGGTACGGCGTGTAGCCGACGGTGTTGCGGCCACGCAGCAGCATCTGCAGGCACAGGTTCGGCGTCGCCTCGCGGAGCGCGGCGAGCCGGTCCCACGGGTCCTCGGCGAGGAAACGCAGCGCGACGTCGTAAGTCGCCCCGCCCCAGCACTCCAGGGAGAGCAGCTGCGGCGCGAGTCGGGCGACGTGTGGCGCCACGGCGAGGATGTCCTTGGTGCGCACCCGGGTCGCGAGCAGGGACTGGTGGGCGTCGCGGAACGTGGTGTCGGTGACCAGCACCCGGTGCTGGCCCCGCAGCCACGCCGCGAACCCGGTGGGGCCGAGTACCTGCAGCAGCTGCCGCGAGCCCTTCGGCGCCTCGGCGGACAGGTCGACCTGGGGGAGCTTGTGGCAGGGATCGAGGGCGTCGGGTCGCGGGCCGTGCGGCTGGTGGACCGTGACGTCGGCGAGGTAGGTCAGCAACCGGGTGCCACGATCGGCCGACTGCCGCGCCGTGAGCAGGTGCGGGCGCTGCTCGATGAACGACGTCGTGGTGCGGCCTGCGACGAAGTCCTCCTCGTCGAGCAGGGCCAACAGGAAGGGGATGTTGGTCGAGACGCCGCGGATGCGGAACTCGGCGATCGCGCGGCGCGCCCGGTTCACCGCGGTGGCGAAGTCGCGCCCGCGGCAGGTGACCTTGACGAGCATCGAGTCGAAGTGGGCGCTGATGTCCGCGCCCGCGTACGTGGTGCCGCCGTCCAGCCGCACCCCGGCGCCCCCCGCCGACCGGTAGGCGGTGATCTTGCCGGTGTCCGGACGGAACTCGTTGGCGGGGTCCTCGGTGGTGATCCGGCACTGCAGCGCGACGCCGTGCACCTCGACGGTCTCCTGGGTGAGCCCCAGGTCGGCCAGTGACTCCCCCGCCGCGATCCGCAGCTGGCTCTGCACCAGGTCGACGTCGGTGACCTCCTCGGTCACCGTGTGCTCCACCTGGATACGCGGGTTCATCTCGATGAAATGGTGCCGGCCGTCGGTATCGACGAGGAACTCGACGGTGCCCGCGTTGACGTAGCCGATCTGGCGAGCGAACGCGACGGCGTCGGCACAGATGCGCTGCCGCAGCTCGGGGTCGAGGTTCGGCGCGGGCGCCATCTCCACCACCTTCTGGTGGCGTCGCTGCACCGAGCAGTCCCGCTCGAACAGGTGGACGGTGGCACCGGTAGCGTCGCTCAACACTTGGACCTCGATGTGGCGGGGGTCCACGACCGCGTGCTCCAGGAAGACCGAGGCGTCACCGAAGGCGGACTCGGCCTCCCGCCTGGCAGCCTCGATCGCATCCCGCAGTGCCTTCGGCTGCTCGACCCGCCGCATGCCGCGCCCCCCGCCGCCGGCGATGGCCTTGACGAACAGCGGGAAGCCGATGTCCCGCGCCGCGTCGACCAGCGTGTCGACGTCGGTGGACGCCTCCGAGGACTCGAGCACCGGAACCCCGGCCTTCTTGGCCGCCGCCACCGCCCGAGCCTTGTTGCCGGTGAGGGACAGCACCTTCGCGGGCGGGCCGACGAACGTGATGCCCGCCTTCTCGCACGCGCCGGCGAGCCGGGGGTTCTCCGAGAGGAACCCGTAGCCGGGGTAGATCGCGTCGGCACCGGCCCGCTGCGCCGCCCCGATGATCTCTTCGACGGAGAGGTACGCACGGACCGGATGGCCCTGCTCGCCGATCTGGTACGCCTCGTCGGCCTTCAGCCGGTGCTCGGAGTTGCGGTCCTCGTGCGGGAAGACGGCGACGGTGTGCGCACCGAGCTCGTAGGCGGCGCGGAAGGCCCGGATCGCGATCTCCCCGCGGTTGGCGACGAGGACCTTGGCGAACATCTCGCGCTCCCTTGCTGATCACCGGCGGGCGCGAGCACCGTACCGCGGTCCCGAGGGCCGGGCGCGATGTCCCAATGCCCGAAACACCCCCACCGGCCGTCACCCGCCGCGGCGGGTGACGGGGTAACAATGGAGGTGTGCCCCGCGCGCCGAGAGGATGGTCCCCAGTGGCGCCACGCCCCGGAGGGAGATGGCTGGCGCTCGCCGCGCTGGCCGTGCTGTTCACCGGTCTTGTGCTGCTGAGCTTGGCGTTGGTGCTGCTGCGGTTCGTACCGCTGCTGCTCGTCGCGGCGGCGGTCGTGCATGTGGTGTCCCGCCGGCGCCGGCGGATCGGTCGTCGCGAGCGCACCGCGGCGCCGCGCCAGCCCGTTGTCGAGCGGCCCGCCGTCGACTGGCCCGCGGCCAAGGCGCGCTTCGCCCGCGTCCGGCAGGAGTACGCCGCCTTCGAGTGCGACCCCCTTGCCGTGCTGGGCACCCCTGCGCTGGCCGACGTGTCGGTGCCGTCCACCGCGCGGTTCGTCGATGCGTTCGCGCAGGCACAGGCTCTGGACACCGACGCACTGCCCCCGGCGGAGCACCAGGAGTGCTACGCGGCGGCGGCCGCCCAGGCGGAGCGGGCATGGGTCGCCGCGCGCGACGCCGCCGAGCGCATCCGCCTGTCGGGCATCCCCCTGGCCGAGCGGACGACCCTGGACCGCGCCGTGGCGTTGCTCACGTTGGCCCGTGACTCCGGCCACCCCGCCGAGCGCGCCGCCGCCTATACCCGCGCCCGCGCGGAGCTCGCGAAGCTCGAGCGCAGCGGCACCCTGCGCCTGCCCCGCGCCGCCGCGGCCGCCATCGCCAGGGCCGCGCGGGGCGGCTTGACCGCCTAGCTAGGCCGGCACGATGGCCGACTGGGTGCGGCTGACCTCGCCTTAGCCGAGCACGCCCCTGGTGACGTGCACCGGTTCGAGGTTGTACCAGCGCACCCACTCGGCCGTCTCTGCCGGACCCGCCGCGCGCAACCGCTCCGTCCTCATCAGCGTCGAGCAGCTGCCGTCCTTGTCACAACCATCGATGGGGCGCACTGTCCACGCGGGGCGATCTTGCCCGCGGCAACCGACTCGATCAGAAGACGACGGTCCAGCCTTCCCGGTCGGTCTGCACCGAGGTGTACGACACTCCGTGGACCTTGAGCCCCTGGGGGTCCAGGAGCGTGATCGCCCCGCCGTTGTTGCCCAGTTGGACACCCTCCGGGGCGTTCACCAGGAGGGTGGCCCCTGCCGCGAGCGGCCCGGCCGGGACCGGGCCCGTGTTCTTACCGCGATCCGCCAACTGCCAACCTGTGAGGTCGATCGGCGCCGACGACGCGTTGATCAAGGTGATGGTCTCGGCCTCGGGGGCGGGACCGATCGGGTTGACGAGCGCCCCCACGATCCGCACCGGTTCCTCACCCTGCGCCGGACGTGGCTGTTCGCCGTCGATCGCGTGTCCGGTGCTGTCGTCGGTGTGCCAGGTCTGGCTCTGGAATGCGAGGAAGATCGCGACCCAGCGCTGCTCCGTGGCGAAGTGCAGCAGCAGTCCGCCGTCCTGCCACACCCCGTCGTCGCGGCGGAACGGGCCGCTGTTGCCCTGGTTCATGTGCACGTCATGAACCCCGTTCCCGGGAAGGAAGCCGAAGATCTTGTCCGGGGTAGCCGTCTCGGGACCCCACCGCTCGCCGAACGCGTATACCCGGGCGCTGGGGTCGCTCTGTGACCGGTGAACGTAGTGATCGAGGAGATCGGCAAGGTCGTTGTCCGGCCCGGCGACGTCGGGTGGCAGCGGCCGCATCGCTGCGGGGTCGAACAAGTTCGCCCTGATGTAATCGAGATTCGGGCCACCAGGACCGGAGGGCAGCGGGGTCCACCCGGATCCGGCAGCGGGCAAGACACTGGTGATCGGGTGTGAGAAGTCGTCCGCCACGAGGTACAGCAGCTCGGAAGGCGACTGCTGGGACAGCACGTTCACCGCTACGCGGTAATGGATCCCGGCGTCATCGACGAGGTGGACTTGGTAATGCGGTGTGTCCGTCGCTCCTTCTCGGCGGGCATCCACCACGCGACCGGACAGGACTCCGTACGAGCTCAGCGGCACGGTTCGTCACCTTCCATCCTGCCGGTGTCTCCACAGGCGCCAACGGGTGAGTTGTGCGGAGCAGCTGGACGTCACGCTGGGCCGCGCTGCCGTCCGGGACCAGCCCCGCGGGGTCGATGACGGTGAAGCGCCCGGCACCCTACGCTGCCTCGCGTGACGTCGAGCGAGCTCACCACGTTGCTGCGCACGATGGACGCTGCGGCGCTGACGGAACTGGTCGCCGCTCGGCCCGACGCTGCGGCCGTCCCGGAACCGCGTTCGCTCGGTGAGCTGGCGCTGCGCCTGGGCACCCCGCACTCCGTGCACGCCGCGCTGGAGCGGCTGTCGACGCCTGCGCTGGCGCTGGTCAACGTGCTCGCCGCGCTCGGCGACGGCGTCGCCCGCTCCGAGCTGGACGACCTGCTCGACCTCGACCGGCCCGACCGGATCGACCCCCTGCTGGCAAGGCTGCGGTCCCTCGCGCTGGGCTGGCAGGACGGAACGACGCTGCGGGTCCCGGCTACGGTCAGTGCGATGCTTGAGCACCCTCTCGCACTGGGTGCCCCGGCCGCGACGCTGCTCACCCGGCTCAGCGTCGAGCAGTTGACCACGATCGCCGCTGAGCACGGCATGACGACCAAGCGCCGCAAGGCGGAGTGGGTGGCCGCGCTGGCCGACGTCCTCACCGATCCACAGCGGATTCGGGCCGTGCTGTCGTCGGCGCCTGCCGAGCTCGGCGAGTCGATCCAGGTCCTCGCCTGGGTCGAGCCGAACGTGCACGGCCCGGTCGAGGCCGCGCTACACCGCTTCGGCGGCTACGGGATCCGACCGGACGACGACCTGGGGTGGCTCGTCCGGCGGGGTGTGCTGCTGCCCTGCGGGTGGAACGCCGGGCAGATGCCCCGCGAGGTGGCGCTCGCCGTCCGCGGTGACGACTACCACCCGGACCTGCACCTCGACGCGCCACCGCTGCCGACTTCGATCCTGCCCGGCGAGCAGGCACCCGACGCCGCGACCGCCCTGCTCGACGGGGTGCAGCGGCTGATCGCGCTGCTGGGCACCGCCCCGGCGCCGACGCTGGCGGCGGGCGGCGTGGGGATCCGCGAGCTGCGGCGATTGGCCAAGGAGCTGCGGACGAGCGAGTCGGAGGTCCGGCTGTGGGTGGAGCTCGGCGCGGCCGCCGACCTGCTGCGCGTCCACGGCCGCGAGCTGCTGCCGACCCGCGCCGCCGACGGCTGGGTGGCCGCGTCGCAAGGCGAACGCCTGGCGGCGCTGCTCACGGCGTGGCTTGCATACCCGGCCGTGCCGACGGAGCAGGTGAACGCCGACGGCAAGGCGCTCCCGGCGCTCGACAGTCCCAGCACCGGCGTCGGGCCCGCGCTGCGCAGCGACCTGCTCACCACGCTCGCCGGACACGGCCCCGCCGTCGCCGTCACCGACATCGACGCGCTGCTGGACCTGCTCGTGTGGCGCCACCCGCTGCGGTACCCGGACGCCGAGGTGCTCGCCCCCTACCTGGTCGCCACCTGGACGGAGGCACAGCGGCTCGGCGTCGTCGCGGGCGGTGCGCTCACCGCGCTCGGCCGGGTGGTGGCGGACGGGACGTCCGGGCTCGCCGACGCGGCCGAGGCGGTGCTGCCCGCGCCGCAGGACCGCACCACCTTCCAGCCGGACCTCACCGCTGTGGTCGCCGGGCCACCGAGCGCCGCGCTCGCCGCGCTACTCGACGCGGTCGCCGACCAGGAGAGCCGCGACACCGCGTCCACCTGGCGGCTCTCCCCCGCCAGTGTGCGCCGCGCGCTCGACACCGGTGAGACGGCGGACGGGCTGCTCGCGCGGTTGGCCGCGGTCACCGACCGGCCGTTGCCCCAGCCCGTCGAGTACCTGGTCCGCGACGCCGCGCGCCGGCACGGGCAGCTTCACGTGCACCCCGCGGGGTGCTGCGTCGTCACCGTCGAACCCGCACTCGCCGCGGAGATCGCTGCGCAGGCCAAGCTCGGGTTGCGGCTCCTGGGTCCGACCGTGTTGGCGAGCGAGGACGCCCCGGAGCCGACGCTCACGCGGCTGCGGGCGGCGGGCTACTCGCCGGTGCAGCACTCGGCGAGTGGGCAGACCGTGCTGGAGCGCGTCCCCTCCCGCCGGGCGCCGGAGGGCCGTCGCCGCGTCACCCGCGCCAGTCGACCCGGGCAGGCTCGCGGCTCGGCTGAGCGGCACGAGCACCGCCGAGCCGTCGCCCGGCAGCAAGAGCGAGCAGCTCGTGATGGACAGCGCTCCGCTGCTGGGCGCGGCGCAGGCCCGGCTGCTGGCGCACGCCATCGACCACGGCACCCCGGTGTCGATCGACTACGTCAACGGCACCGGCGGGCACTCCCAGCGGGTGATCGAGCCGATGGACGTCTTCTTCGACTCGCTGTCGGCGTGGTGCCGGCTCCGCCAGGCCGAGCGGATGTTCCGCCTCGACCGCATCCAGGCGGTGAGCCCGGCCTGACTCCGCCAGCCTGGTGTGATGCTTGCGGTGTGCCGACCGTCGACACCGAGGACCCGATCGCCGTCGCCGTCGCCGTCGCGATCCACCTCGGCGACGTGGCCTCGCTCGACGGCATGTCCCGCACGCTGCTCCACGTCGTCACGGACTGGCTAGGGCATCACCCCCTCCCCGGCGGACGCTGGGCCGTCGGGCGGTGCTGCCCGCCCGCGGGTCCGTACGGGCTTTCGGGTTGTGCTGTGCGCAACGCTGCTGGTCAACGACGTGGAATCCCCGGTCGGCCCGGCGGGGTGACTCCGGGCCGACCGGGGGCCGACCGCGCCCCCAGGAGTGCCCACCGGTGGCCGGCCGGGGCTCAGCACAACAGGTTCACCGCGCGCCCGGTGCCCGGCGTCGGGAACCACACCCCGCCCCATACACCCTGCGAGCGGGTCTCGCGGGCATAAGCGCGGCACGACCGCTGTACCGGGCAGGTGGCGCAGAACTCGGCGGCGAGAGCCTGTGCGTCGCGGCTGGGGGTGCTGTGGGAGACGAACCGGTCGGGGTCGGGCGCGGTGGCACATACGGCGGCCGCTCGCCACTCCTCGGTGTGCTCGCTCATGGCAGCTCGAACAGCTCGGCGAGGACGTCCTCGCAGCGGCCGTGGCGACGCCACACGGCCGAGGACTCACCGGGCAACTCGGCCGGGACGATCAGCTCGCGTAGCAGCGGCGTCGCGTGGTAGCTGGTCACCGGGCACCCTCCCGGTGCGTGCCTCGGCGGGTGACGCGCCGGTGTCGGTCCGACCCACCGCGATGCAGAGCATCCGCTGCGGCGGAGCAGCCCCGGCAGCCGGGCCGGGCGGGCAGACCAACGCCGCAGCCGCCACCCGCTGACCGCACAGCGCGGTGTATCGGCCACTGCCTGCGACCAGCGCGGCGGCGTATTCGTCATCATCGACCCGGTGCGTCCGCCCGTCGGTCGCACTGGTGACAGGCGTTGTCCGCGCCACGGCCCTGGCGCTCACCGCGCGGCCGCCCGTCGGCGAGGGTAGCGGCGGGAACCATGCAGCGCGGAACGCCGGTCGGCGAGTAGCACCACCGCGGCGAGCGCGACCAGGTAGGCGGGTCCGGCGAGGGCAGGGGCCAACTCGGCGAGCACATCCAGGAGCACCCCGCAGACGGTGCCGCGAGTCACACCCGTGCCGGTTCAGGAGTCTGAACGATCACCCGAGGGGATTACACGGGCAGCTCGGCCCGCCACGCCAGCCCCCGCAGCTCCTCCCCCACCCTGCCCTGAGGGGACCGCTCGACCAGCCCCGCAATCGCGTCGCGGGCCAACGGGTCCCGCAGCACGCGGTGCGGAGAGATCCGCTCAGCGCGGCGCAGCGCCCGCACCGCGTCGTCCTGCCGTCCCCGCAGCCGGGCCAGCGCCCGACCATAGTCGGCCCAGCATTCAGCCTGGCGCGACCGATTGGGCTGTGCTCCCGGGTTCAGGCCTTCCGCGATACTCACGGCCCGTTCGTAGTCCCCGACCTCCACCGCTCCGTGCAACGGGTACAGGCCGACATTGACCGGCCCGAAGCCCAGCCCGTAGGCGTTGCCTTCCCCGGTGCGCGCCGCCAGCTCTGCGGCATACTCCAGCGGAGCATCTCCGTCACCAGGGCGCCCGTCCACCGCCGCGACCAGCGTCCGGCGCAACGCGAGGAACCCCGCGAGCTGCATCGACTCCAGGGTGTCCGTCGGCACGGTCACCGCGTCCAGCCCGGCTTGCGCCAGGTCGCACGCCCCGTCGGCGAGCATCAACCTCGTACTGGCAGCGGCCACGAGACCCGTCGAGGCCGCAGTGCCGTGCTCCCCGGCGGCACCTGGCCAGCATCACTGCCTGCGAGCGCAGGTCCAGCGAAGCGCCCGCGAGCCTCAGCCACGACACGGTGGCCTGGGTGTGCAGCCACGCCGCCAGCTCGAGCAGCTCGGGCACGTCGTGGCCGGCGGCGATGCTGGTGTGCAGGTCCCGGATCAAGCCGGGCAGTGCGGCGCCGACCTCCCGTTCTCGCTCGCACCGGCACAGCGCGTCGATCATCGCCGTCACCCTCGCCTGCAGCGCCGCCACGGGTAGCGCCTGTCCGCCGGGCATGTCGTAGCTGACCGCGGTCAGCGCGAGACGCACTGCCTGCACGGCCGCGTCGGTCTCCCCGTTCGCGGGCGCCGGAATCGGCAGTCTGGTCAGCTCCGAGGGCGCGACCTCCAGCGCGTACGCCAAGTCCTTGATCAGCCTGA
>JALYQB010000580.1 GCA_030856045.1 Actinomycetota bacterium | reverse complement strand
GTGTCGTTCGTGGCGAAGCCGGACAGCTCGGCCCACTCTTCCTCGCGGTCGAACAGTCCATCAGGACGTGGAAGCAGCACGGCCATAATAGTAACCGTACTTATGATAATCGTAGTTGGTCATACGTACGGTAGCCGGTGGGCTGCCACGGACCCATCCCGTGCCGCCTCCGCGGGCCAGGGACCGGCCGTCATCCATCTGCGACGCTCGGCTGGTCCGCGCCCCGCTGAGCAGGCACGTCGTGCGATCCGGAGCCCGCACGCTCGCTCGGAACATCAGCAGCCGCGAAGGCCGAGATCAGCGTGGCCGTTGCCGGCTATTCAGTCAGCGGCTTGAGCAGCGCCGTCATGCTGCGTTGGAGCACGGGGCGGGCTCGGGACGCGGCTGCATGCTCATCCACGTCTCAAGCCCGACCCGGTAGCCGGTGACGTGACACGGGGGCACGTTCGATCTTCGGAGCCGTTAGCGGATCTTGGCGCCGTACACGTTCTCGACGGTCATCACCATCAATACCCTCGGTCGGACCAATGCCTGAACCTCGGGCCCGTGAGGGTCGGTTCCCGGCCCGGCGAGCGTGGCCGTGCCCTCGACGGTGGCCCATGCCCAGCCGTCCTGGCTTGTCACCTCCAGCGTGGCTCGTGGGTCCCGACGCAGGTTCGCCGTCTTGGCGCGCCCCTCGGTCGTCGACACGTAGATGACGTCGGCCCTCCGGTCGTAGAACGGCATGACAGGGGACAGCTGGGGACGGCCGTCCGACTTGATCGTCGCGAGGACGCCGAGGCGACTCTCCGCGAGCAGCGCGTGCGGGTCAAACTGGTGTGGCGGCGGTCATATCGGGGTCGAACCGAGCCCTGATACCGGCTATTCCTGATCCCGCAGCACTCGCAGCTGTACGGCTGCGCTGACGGAGCAGTGACCCGTCCGGCACGCAGCCGTGCGGCCCGGGGTTGCGGCAGCCGTGCGGCTGGGTGACAGTGTGTTCGGTTCAGCTCTGGTCGGCGTCCTGTGCCACGCGCTCCAGCCGGCTTCGATGGTTCTGCCGGCTCTCCTGGTCGCCCGGCGGCATGTTGTCGTTGTCCTCCCGCAGCCCGACGGCCCCGTCGATGAGCTCGCGGACGATGTCTGCGTGCCCGGCGTGGCGATGGGTTTCGGCGATCATGTGTACCAGGATCCGGTGCAGCGATACCTCGCTCCGGCCGGTCGGCCAGTGCGGTACATGGCCGAGCGCGTCCAGCGCCAGCGCGTCGATGATCGCGTCGGAGTGCGCCCAGGCTCGGTGGTAGAGGGCGACGATCTGTTCGCGCGACTCAGCGCGGTTGCCCACATGTCCGCGTTGGGTTCGGCGTCGTCCTCGAACCAGGACAGTGGTTCGTCGGACGGCCGTCCGAAGGTGGCGCCGAAGTAGCCGAGCCCAACGCCGGCCACGTGTTTGACCAGCCCCAGCAGGTTGGTGCCGGTTGGTGTCAGCGGGCGGCGGATGTCGGCCCGTCGAGCTTCCACAGCACGGCCTCGCGCGCGGCCTGCAGGTAACGACGGAGGTCCGACTTCGGGCACCGACGGGCGGCCCGTCGACCACCGCGGATTCCGCCGGACGGCGCTGCCCTACTCCTCCTGCATGGGTGAACTGTGCTCCACAACGGTGACCACCGGCACGGTCAGCACCCGGCCCAGGAGCACGGGGGCGCTGGAGCCGCATGGAGCCCGTGTAGTGCACGACTTCGTGACACGACTGTGACTCGGACTAGCCCCGGGTCCATTCAGGTCGCTGCGGCGATCCAGCACCGCCGAACCTTCTTATCTACAATACCCCCCTATGGTATATTCACCGAGTTGCCCGCACCCAGCGAACACCGGGCCTTGGAGGACGTCATGGACCACTCCGCTCGACCCACGCAGACGCTCACCCGCCAGGCGATTTCCGCCACCGCACACTGCCTCACCGGCTGTGCCATCGGCGAGGTCCTGGGCATGGTGATCGGCACCGCACTGGGCTGGTCGGACCTGGCGACCATCGTGCTCGCCGTCGCGCTGGCGTTCGTGTTCGGCTACGCGCTCACGGTCGGCCCGGTGCTGCGCGCCGGCGTCGCGCTGAGCGCCGCGATCCCGATCGCTCTGGCGGCCGACACCCTCTCGATCACGGTCATGGAGATCGTGGACAACGCGCTGATGCTGCTCCTCCCCGGCGCGATGGACGCCGGGCCGGCCAGCTGGCTGTTCTGGGGCAGCCTCGCGGTCGCCCTCGCCGTCGCCTTCGTGCTCACCGTGCCGGTCAACCGCTGGCTGATCGCCCGCGGCAAGGGCCACGCCGTTGTGCATCAATACCACCACGCGAACTCGGACCACGCGCAGCACTCCGCGCACTGACATCACAAATCCGCACACCGGCAGCGGAGAACGCCATGAGCGTGGGCTCGCGGGGACGTCGCGGCGTCTGCTCGATCCTGCTCGGCTCGGTCTCTCACGCCGTCCTGCCCGCTGCCCGTTGCGCCGGAGCGACTCATCGGGACGGGGCGGCGGCCGCAGCCACCGCCCCACCCCGTTGCCGTGACGCTCGTGGTCAGCTGGTCGACAGCATGTCCTGCATGCGCTCGATCTCGTCGGTCTGTGTCGACTCGATCTGCTTCGCCAGCTCGATCGCC
>JALYQB010000044.1 GCA_030856045.1 Actinomycetota bacterium | reverse complement strand
CTCCCGCTCGGCGAGCAGCGCGTCGCGCCCCCAGAACGCCGCCTTACGCCAGCCGACCGCCCAGGATGCGCCGCCTTCGAGAGGGCTGATCCTCGGTGAGAGGTCCTGGCCGTGCAGCGGGTAGCCCATCTCGGTTCGCAGCGTGTCCCTTGCGCCGAGGCCGCACGGCAGGCCGCCGAGCGGCGCGGCCGCGTCGAGCAGCGCCCGCCACAACGTCTGCGCCTCGCCCCACGGCGGGACCAGCTCGTAGCCGTGCTCACCGGTGTAGCCGGTGCGGCACACCCGCACCGCGCCGGCGTCGGCGAACGACATGTAGTCGAGCTCGGAGGGCAGCCCGAGGGCGTCGAGGACCTCCGGCGAGCGGGGTCCCTGCACGGCGAGCACCGCGAACTCCCCGTGCCGGTCGGTGACGGTGATGCCGTCGGGCGCCGCGGCCGCGAGCCGGTCGGCGACGACCGCGGTGTTCGCGGCGTTCGGCACGCAGAAGACGTCGTCCGGGGACACGAGGTAGGCGATGAGGTCGTCCGCGACACCGCCCTCCTCGGTGCAGCACAGCGTGTACTGCGCCCGGCCGGGGGCGATGCGGTCGAGATCATTGCTCAGACAGCGGTTGACGAACGCCGCCGCACCGGGCCCGGTGACGGTGGCCTTGCCGAGGTGGGAGACGTCGAAGACGCCGACGGCCTCACGGACCGCGGTGTGCTCGTTGACGACGCCGGAGTAGGAGACGGGCATGTCCCACCCGCCGAACGCCCCGAGAGTGGCGCCGAGCTCGACGTGGGCGCCGTGCAGGGGGCCGTGGCGCAGTGGTGTGCTCACGAGTCGGAGACGCTACCCCGCGACCCTGCCGGCACGGACGTAGCATGCGGCGCGAGCGCATTCGATCCGGAGGACCCCACCGTGCCGAGCCCGAAGCTGACCCTCACCGACGCCGCGGTCACCGACGCCGCCGTCGACGCCCTCATCGTGGGCACGGTGCAGGGCGGTGACGGGCTGCGCCTCGCACCGGGCACCGACGACGTGGCCACAGCATTCGACGGTGGGCTCGTCGCCCTGCTCGGTGTGCTCGGCGCGCGTGGCAAGGCCGAGGAGGTCGTGAAGGTCCCCACCCGCGGTGCGGTCGCGGCGCCGCTGCTCGTGGCCGTCGGGCTCGGCGAGGTCGACGGGGCGCCCACCGGCGAGCAGATCCGTCGCGCCGCCGGTGCTGCCGCCCGCGCGCTCTCGGGAACCGGCCGGGCGGTCACCACCCTGTCGCGCCTCGACCTGGTGGCCGCCGCCGAGGGCGCTGCGATCGGCGCCTACGCGTTCGGGGTGTATCGCTCGCGGAACGACGACGGCCCGCTCGCGCGGGTGGACCTGGTGGTGCCGTCGGCCCGCGCGGCGGAGGCGAAGCGGGCCCTGGCCCGGGCGGTCGCCGTCGCGGAAGCCGTACACACCGCCCGCGACCTGGTCAACACCCCACCCAACGACCTCTTCCCCGCGTCGTTCGCCGACCGGGCCGTCGCGCTCGCCGAGGCGGCGGGGCTGCGGACCGAGGTGCTCGACGAGCAGGCGCTGCGCGCGAACGGGTACGGCGGCATCCTCGGCGTCGGCGGCGGCTCGTCCCGCCCACCGCGCCTCGTGCGGCTGACCCACGCACCCGCGGAGCCCCGGGCTCGGGTCGCGCTCGTCGGGAAGGGGATCACCTTCGACACCGGCGGCATCTCGATCAAGCCCGCCGCGAACATGGACCACATGACGTCCGACATGGCCGGCGCGGCCGCGATGGTCGCGACGGCGGTGCTGGCCGCGCGGCTCGACCTGCCCATCGAGGTGATCGCCACGGTGCCGATGGCGGAGAACATGCCCTCGGGTACCGCGTACCGGCCCGGCGACGTGCTGTCGCTGTACGGCGGCACGACCGTCGAGGTGCTCAACACCGACGCCGAGGGCCGGCTGGTCCTCGCCGACGCGCTGGTGCGCGCGTGCGCGGACTCCCCGGACTACCTGCTCGACACCGCGACGCTCACCGGCGCGCAGGTCGTCGCGCTGGGTACCAGGACTCCGGGGGTGATGGGTACACCCGAGTTCCGCGACCGCGTCGCCGCACTGTCGCAGGGGATCGGCGAGAACGGGTGGGCCATGCCGCTGCCCGACCACCTGCGTGGGGAGCTCGACTCGCGCCTCGCGGACATCGCGAACGTCGCAGGCAACCGCTGGGGCGGGATGCTCACCGCCGCGATCTTCCTCCGCGAGTTCGTCACCGACGACCTGCCGTGGGCACACATCGACATCGCGGGGCCGGCGTTCAACACCTCCGCACCGTGGGGGTACACCGGCAAGGGCGGCACCGGCGTGCCCGTACGCACCCTCGCCGCGGTGCTCACCGATATCGCCGAGCGAGGCTGAGCGCCCCCAACGCGGCATTGGCGGCGCGACGCGGTCAGCCGTCCAGGCCCGAGCGGCGCTGCCGGTCGCGCAGGGCTCGCTGGCGTGCGTCGTGGTCACGCATCCGTTGCGGGTAGCCGACCTTCCCGGCATCGTAGATCGGGATCTTGAGCTGCTTACCGACCTTGCGTGCGCCGTCGGCCCCATCCACGCGGCGGCGGGTCCATTCCCCATCGTGCGCGACGAGGACCACCGTGGTCTCGGTGACCGCGGTCCTCGGCTCCACGAACGCCTCGACCCCCCGCCTGCTCGCGGCCCACTGCGCCAAGTGGTCGGTGTCGGCGTCGGACGCGCCACGCCGCAAGCCGGGACGCCCACGCCTGCGTAGCCGGTCGAAGACACCCATCGCCGATCCACCTCCTTCGTCACCGCGTCGCTTCGCCATCGCGTCGCCCGGCAATTCTGCCAGCCCAACGAGTGAGACGTCTCTCGTGCTCCCGGACCGCGGCGGCGCGGTACCGCCCGGAGTGCCAAGATGGCAGCGTGCCCCCCGGCCCACCACCGCGGGTGCCACACCACCGACGTCTGCTCGAGGAGATTCCGTGACCGATACCTCCGCCGACCTGGTGATCCTCGGTGGCGGCTCCGGTGGATACGCCTGCGCGCTGCGCGCCGCCGAGCTCGGCCTGTCCGTCGTGCTGATCGAGAAGGACAAGCTCGGGGGAACCTGCCTGCACCGCGGCTGCATCCCCACCAAGGCGCTGCTGCACGCCGCGGAGATCGCCGACTCCGCCCGCGACGGCGACCAGTTCGGCGTCAAGACCGCCCTCGAGGGCATCGACATGGGCGGCGTCAACTCGTACAAGGACGACGTGGTCGGGCGGCTGTACAAAGGCCTGCAGGGCCTGGTGAAGTCCCGCAAGATCAACTACGTGGAGGGCGACGGGAAGTTCGTCGGCGACCGCACCGTCGAGGTGGACGGCACGCGCTATACCGGCGGCGCGGTGGTGCTGGCCACCGGCTCGTACGCACGTTCTCTGCCCGGTCTCGAGATCGGCGGTCGGGTGATCACCAGCGACCAGGCGATCGCGCTCGACTCCGTGCCCGGCCGCGTCGTGGTGCTCGGCGGTGGCGTCATCGGTGTGGAACTCGCGAGCGTCTGGCGGTCGTTCGGCGCCGAGGTGACCGTGGTGGAAGCGCTGCCGCGGCTCGTGCCGAACGAGGACGACTGGTGCTCCAAGCAGCTCGAGCGCGCCTTCCGCCGCCGCGGTATCACCGCCAAGACCGGCGTCAAGTTCACCGGGGCGGAGCAGACCGGTGATGGCGTGACCGTGACGCTGGAGTCCGGCGAGCAGTTCGAGGCCGACCTGCTGCTCGTCGCGGTCGGCCGCGGACCGAACACCGCGACCGCCGGGTTCGAGGAAGCCGGCGTGACGATGGAGCGCGGCTTCGTCCTCACCGACGAGCGGCTGCGGACCAACCTCGAGGGGGTGTACGCGGTCGGCGATATCGTTCCCGGGCTGCAGCTGGCGCACCGCGGCTTCGCGCAAGGGATCTTTCTGGCCGAGGACATCGGCGGGCTGGCGCCCGCGCCGGTCGACGAGGACGGCATCCCCCGCGTCACCTACTGCGACCCCGAGGTGGCGTCGGTCGGGCTCACCGAGGTGGCGGCCAAGGAGCGATACGGGGAGGTGGACACTGTGGTCTACGACCTCGGCGGCAACGGCAAGAGCCAGATCCTCAGGACGTCGGGCGGAGTGAAGCTGGTCCGCGCGAAGGACGGCCCGGTCGTCGGGGTACACATGGTCGGCGCCCGCGTCGGCGAGCTGATCGGGGAGGCTCAGCTGATCTTCAACTGGGAGGCGTACGCGGACGATGTCGCTGCACTGATCCACGCGCATCCCACGCAGACCGAGGCGCTCGGCGAGGCCCACCTCGCACTGGCAGGCAAGCCGCTGCACACGCACGGCTGAACAACGCACCCGCACGCGAGACGTAGGGAGTCGGAGCGACACATGGCGCACTCCGTGGAGATGCCGGCGCTCGGGGAGAGCGTGACCGAGGGAACCGTCACCCGGTGGCTCAAGCAGGAGGGCGACACCGTCGCGGTCGACGAGCCGCTGCTGGAGGTGTCCACCGACAAGGTCGACACCGAGATCCCGTCGCCCGCCGCCGGCGTCCTGCAGAAAATCGTGGTCCCCGAGGACGAGACCGTCGAGGTCGGCTCACAGCTGGCGCTGATCGGCGACGAGGCAGAGTCCGGCGGCGACGACACCGAGCCGTCGGACGAGGACAGCGGCGAGGCCACGGAGCCGGAGGCTCAGCCGGAACCGGAGCCGGAGCCAGAGCCAGAGGCACGGGAGACCTCCGGGGACGGGGAGGGCACCCCGGTGACCATGCCCGCGCTCGGGGAGAGCGTCACCGAGGGCACGGTCACCCGGTGGCTCAAGGAGGTCGGCGACTCGGTCGAGGTGGACGAGCCGCTGCTGGAGGTGTCCACCGACAAGGTCGACACCGAGATCCCGTCGCCCGTCGCGGGCACCGTCCTGCAGATCAGCGTCGCCGAGGACGAGACCGCCGAGGTCGGCGCGCAGCTGGCGGTGGTGGGCGCCGGCTCCGGCTCCGGCGCCGAGGGCGCGCAGCACGGCCCGGCGCGCCGGGAGCCCCCACCGGCCGAGTCGGAGACGCTCGAGCCCGAAGCCCCCAGCTCCGAGAGCGGCGAGGCCCAGCAGCCCGCCGCGGACAAGGGTGCGGAGCGGGAGGTGTCGGGCGGGAACGGGCAGCCCTCGTCCCCGTACGTCACTCCGCTGGTCCGCAAGCTCGCGACCGAGCACGGGGTGGACCTGTCGTCGGTGCAGGGCACCGGTGTCGGCGGCCGTATCCGCAAGCAGGACGTGATGGCCGCCGTCGAGGAGCGGAAGGTCCCCGCGGCCGAGGCTCCGGCGGTGCAGCCCACGGCGGCGGCCCCCTCCCCGACGGCTCCCTCCCCGTCGATGCTGCGCGGCCGCACGGAGAAGATGTCGCGGCTGCGCCGGGTCATCGCGAAGCGAATGGTGGAGTCGCTGCAGGTCTCCGCCCAGCTCACGACGGTCGCGGAGGTCGATGTCACGCACATCGCCCGCCTGCGGGACCGCGCGAAGGGTGACTTCGAGGCCCGCGAGGGCGTGAAGCTGTCGTTCCTGCCGTTCTTCGCGAAGGCCACGGTCGAGGCGCTCAAGCGCCATGCGAACGTCAACGCCTCGATCGACGTGGCGGCCGGGGAGATCACCTACCACGGTGCCGAGCACCTCGGCATCGCGGTGGACACCGTGCGCGGCCTGCTCGTCCCCGTCATCCATGACGCCGGGGACCTCAGCATCGCGGGCCTCGCGCGCCGGATCGTGGACGTGGCGGACCGTACCCGAGCCAACAAGATCACCCCGGACGAGCTGGGCGGCGGCACGTTCACGCTCACCAACACCGGGTCGCGCGGCGCGTTGTTCGACACGCCGATCATCAACCAGCCGCAGGTCGGCATCCTCGGCACGGGGACCGTGGTCAAGCGCCCGGTCGTGCTCTCGGGTGAGGACGGCGAGACCCTCGCGATCCGCTCGATGATGTATCTGGCCCTGTCCTACGACCACCGCCTGGTGGACGGAGCGGACGCGGCCCGGTTCCTCAGCACGGTGAAAGAGCGGCTGGAGGAGGGCGCGTTCGAGGCGGACCTCGGGCTGTAGCCGTGGGAGTTCGGCCCGCTCGCTGCGGCCGCTACCCGGATGCTGGATGATTCCCCCCATGCGCGTGGTGATCGCCGGTTCCTCCGGTCTCGTCGGCACGGCCCTCGTCCCGCTGCTGCGCCAGGGTGGCCACGACGTGATCCGCCTCGTCCGCCGCAGGCCGACCGCCCCGGACGAGCGCGGTTGGGATCCACCCTCGGGCCGGCTCGACGACGACGCGCTGGAGGGCGCCGACGCCGTCGTCAACCTGTGCGGGGTCGGGATCGGTGACAAGCGCTGGTCCGGGGAGTACAAGCAGCAGCTGCGCGACAGCCGCGTCGTGCCCACCGAGGTGCTCGCCACGGCGGTCGCGGAGCGGGGCGTGCCGGTGCTGCTGAACGCCTCCGGCGCCAACTACTACGGCGACACCGGTGACCGCACCGTCGACGAGAACGATCCGCCCGGCGACGGTTTCCTCTCCGAGGTGTGCCGCGACTGGGAGGCGGCCACCGCCGCGGCGCAGGACGGCGGCGCACGGGTCGTGATCGCCCGCAACGGCGTCGTGATCTCCCCGTCCGGCGGCTTGATGGGCCGGCTGCGGCCGATCTTCGCGCTCGGTCTCGGCGGGCGGCTCGGCAGCGGCCGCCAGTACATGCCGTGGATCTCGCTGGAGGACGTGGTCGGCGTGATCCGGTTCGCGCTGGAGCAGGAGTCGATTCGCGGGCCGGTCAACGCCGTCGGCCCGGTCGCGGCCACGAACGCCGAGTTCACCCGCGCGCTGGGGGACGCCCTGCACCGTCCGGCCGTGCTCGTCGTGCCCGAGCTCGCGCTGAAGGCCGCGCGGGGCACGGAGCTTGCCGAGGAGCTCGTGCTGACCGGGCCCCGGGTCCACCCGACGGTGCTGGAGAAACACGGCTACCCGTTCGCGCACCCGACGATCGGAGCGGCGCTGAGGGCCGCGGTGGAAAGCTGATGACCGACGCCGTCGTGGTGGGCGCCGGACTCGCCGGGCTCACCGCGGCGCGGTACCTGCAGCGAGCCGGGCTGGACGTGACCGTGCTGGAGGCCGCGGCAACGGTCGGCGGACGGGTCGCGACGGACGTGGTGGACGGCTTCCTGCTGGACCGCGGCTTCCAGATCCTCAACACCAGCTACCCCGCGCTGCGCCGCGAGCTGGACGTTCCGGCGCTCGACCTGCGGTCCTTCGACCCGGGCGCCGCCGTGCGGGGCACCGACGGGGTGCTGCACCGGCTCGTCGACCCGCGGCGGGCCCCGGCCCAGGCCTGGCGGACCGCTGTCGACGGGTTGCTGTCCCCCGCGGCGAAGCTCGCCCTGCTGCGGCTGTCCACCCGGGCAGCGCTGGGTGACGTCCGCCGCCTGATCGACGGCCCGTCGCGCACCACGGCGGCGGAGCTGGCGGCCAGTGGCCTCGAGGGCCCGGCGACCGAGCAGTTCCTGCGCCCGTTCCTCGCCGGGGTGTTCGGCGAGCGCGAGCTCACGACGTCCGCCCGGTTCTTCCTGCTGGTGTGGCGCAGCTTCGCGCGCGGGGACTCGGCGCTGCCGTCGCGGGGCATGGCGACGCTGCCCGTCCAGCTCGCCGCACGGCTGCCCGCCGGCACCGTGCGGTGCGGGCAGACGGTGCTCGGCGTCGCTCCCGGCCGGGTGCGCACCGCGGACGGCGAGCTGGCCGCCCGTGCGGTCGTGGTCGCCACGGATCCACCCGCCGCACGGGCGCTGCTGCCGGGACTGGACGTGCCGCTGATGCGCGGCCTGACCACCTACTACCACGTGACCGAGGAGCCGCCGACGCGCCTGCCGCTGATCCATCTCGACGGCAGCGGTGGCCCGGTCGTCAACACCGTCGTACTCACCACCGCGGCGCCGTCCTACTCCCCCGACCACCGCCACCTCGTCGCGTCGACCGTGCTGGGCGTGCCGGGGTCGGGCGCCCCGGACGCGCCCGCGGTGCGCCGGCTCGCGGGCCGGATCTACGGCACCGCCACGACGGGATGGGAGCACCTCGCCACGAGCGCGGTACCGCAGGCGCTGTGCTCCTACCCCCCGGCGGCCCCCGACCGGCTCCGGCGCGGCACCGCGCTCGGCGACGGGCTGTTCGTGGCGGGCGACCACCGCGACACACCGTCGATCCAGGGGGCGCTGGTCAGCGGTCGCCGGGCCGCCCGGGCGGTGCTGCGCGAGCTGCGGCTGTCACCACTCGGCGTACTGTCCGAGGCGTGAGGATCCGCGGCTCCTGCCGGGCCTCGGACTCCCCCGTGGACGTCCGTACCCCCGGTACGCTCGACTACCGGCAAGCCTGGGACCTGCAGCGGGAGCTCGCCTGCGCACGGGCGGACGGCACCGGTCCGGACGTGCTGCTGTTGCTCAGCCACCCCTCGGTGTACACGGCGGGCCGGCGCACGCTGCCCGCCGAGCGGCCGACCGACGGCACCCCGGTCGTCGACGTCGACCGCGGCGGCAAGATCACCTGGCACGGGCCCGGCCAGCTCGTCGGGTACCCATTGGTGGGGCTCGCGGACCCGGTCGACGTCGTCGACTACGTGCGGCGGCTCGAGGAGGCCCTCATCGCGGTGTGCAGCGGCGTCGGGCTCGCGTGCGGCCGGGTGGAAGGCCGCTCCGGGGTGTGGCTGCCGGCTGCCGCGGACCGGCCGGAGCGCAAGGTCGCGGCCGTCGGCGTGCGGGTGGCGCGGGGCGTGACCATGCACGGCTTCGCCCTGAACTGCGACCCGGACCTGGCGGCGTTCGACCGCATCGTCCCGTGCGGGATCGCGGACGCGGGCGTCAGCTCGCTGTCCGTCGAGCTCGGCCGCACGGTTCCGGTCGACGACGTGCTGGCCGCGACGTCCGCCGCGGTGCTCGACGCGCTCGACGGCCGGCTCACCGACACGTTACCCCCGGCCCCGGGGCATGTGAGTGTTGAGCGGTGATGACGAAAGAGTCATCACACGCGCTCTTTGATGCCGGATTCGTCATCAACGAAGTCCACACACCCCCTCTCCCGGCGCTACCCACAGTCCCCAGGCCAGCCCGTTAACTCCCCGTGTTCTCAGTACGTGGCGCCCGGGTGCAGCATCGGCAGGAACCGGGTAGGACTGCGTCCGTGACCCGGTGGAGCGGAGCCGATGTCCCGGACCAGTGCGGCCGCACGGTGCTCGTCACCGGCGCGAACTCGGGCCTCGGCCTCGAGACCGCGCGGGTGCTCGCCGGACGGGGTGCGACGGTGTTCATGGCCTGCCGCGACCCGGAGCGGGGCCGGTGCGCGCTCGAGCGGGTGGCGGGCTCCGCGTTTCTCGTCACCCTCGACCTCGCGGATCTCACGTCGGTGCGCCGCGCCGCCGCCGAGATCCGCGAGCGGACCGGGGACGTCCTCGACGTGCTGGTCAACAACGCGGGTGTCATGGCCACCCCACGTCGGCGCACCGCGGACGGGTTCGAGCTCCAGATCGGCACCAATCACCTCGGCCACGCAGCGCTGACCTGGCTGCTCGCCCCTGCGCTGCGCCCGGGCGCCAGGGTGGTGACGCTGTCGAGCCTCGCGCACCGCGGCGGCGGCCTCGCGATCGACGACCTCAACTTCGAACGCCGGCCCTACAACGCCGTCACCGCCTACAGCCAGTCCAAGCTGGCGAACCTGCTGTTCGCCCTCGAGCTGGACCGCCGCGCTCGCGCCGCCGGTCGAGAACTGGTGAGCGTGGCGGCGCACCCGGGCCTCACCGACACCGAGCTGGTGCCGAACTCCGCGCGCTCACGGCTGCCGCTGCTCGGCCCCCTCGCCAAGCTGGGCAACAAGCTCATCACCCAGGGCGTGCGGCCCGGGGCGCTGCCGCAGCTCTACGCCTCGACCGCGCCCGACGTCAGCGGTGGCGAGTACTTCGGCCCGGCGTGGCTCGCGGAGACCCGCGGTGCCCCGGCACGGGCGTGGTGCAGCAGCGCCGCGCGCGATCCGGAGACCGCAGCCAGGCTCTGGGAGCGGACCGCGGAGCTGACCGGCGTGACCCCCGATCCGGCGTAGGGTCCGGGGCGTGAATCCCGCACCGGAGGGACGCAAGCTGCTGCGGCTGGAGGCTCGCAACAGCGAGACCCCGATCGAGCGCAAGCCGTCCTGGATCCGCACCCGGGCGCGGATGGGCCCGGCGTACACCGAGCTCAAGGGCCTCGTCCGACGCGAGGGCCTGCACACCGTCTGTGAGTCCGCAGGCTGCCCCAACATCTTCGAGTGCTGGGAGGACCGGGAGGCGACGTTCCTCATCGGCGGCGACCGGTGCACCCGCCGCTGCGACTTCTGCCAGATCGACACCGGCAAGCCTGCCGGGCTGGACCGCGACGAGCCGCGCCGGGTCGCCGAGTCCGTGCAGGCGATGGGGCTGCGCTACTCGACGGTGACGGGCGTGGCCCGCGACGACCAGCCCGACGGCGGCGCGTGGCTCTACGCCGAGACGGTCCGCCGGATCCACGCCGCCAACCCGGGTACCGGCGTCGAGCTGCTCATCCCCGACTTCAACGCCGACTCCGCGCAGTTGGCCGAGGTGTTCGGCTCCGCGCCCGAGGTCCTCGCGCACAACCTGGAGACCGTGCCACGGGTGTTCAGGCGGATCCGGCCGGGCTTCTGCTACGAGCGCTCGCTCGCCGTGCTCACCCGGGCGCGGGAGGCGGGGCTGGTCACCAAGTCGAACCTGATCCTCGGGATGGGCGAGGAGCCCGCCGAGGTCACCGCCGCGATGGCCGACCTGCACGCCGCGGGCTGCGAGATCCTCACGATCACCCAGTACCTGCGCCCGTCGCCGCGCCACCACCCGGTGCAGCGCTGGGTGCGACCCGAGGAGTTCGTCGAGCACGCTCACGCGGGCGAGGAGATGGGCTTCGCGGGCGTCATGGCGGGCCCACTCGTGCGCTCCTCGTACCGCGCGGGCCGGCTGTATGCCCAAGCCGTCGGGCGGCGGGGCGAAGCTGTGCCACCTGCCGGCCGGCTGATTCCCCTAGACTGGGCTCATGGCCGCGACCAAGGACAAGGCGGCGGCGAAGGCCGCCAGGGTGGCGAAACGCGCTGAGTCACGACAGCGCCGCAAGCAGATCTTCGAGGCGTTCAAGGTCCAGCGCCGCGAGGACAAGGCACTGCTGCCGTGGATGATCGGCGCGTTCCTGCTGGCCGTACTCGTCGTGTTCGGGCTCGGCTTCCTCTTCGGGCTGGAGTGGGTCTTCCTTCCCGTCGGCATCGCGTTCGGCCTGCTCGCCGCCGTGTCCATCTTCGGTCGCCGCGTGCAGCGCAACGTCTACGCTAAGGCCGATGGCCAGCCAGGAGCGGCCGCGTGGGCGCTCGAGAACCTGCGCGGCAAGCGCTGGAAGGTCACCCCCGCCGTCGCGGGCACCACGCACCTCGACGCGGTACACCGCGTACTCGGCCTGCCTGGTGTGGTCCTGGTCGCCGAGGGAGCGCCGCACCGTGTGAAGCCGCTGCTCGCGCAGGAGAAGAAGCGGGTCTCCCGGCTCGTCGGGCAGACCCCTATCTACGACATCGTGGTGGGCAACGAGGAGGGCCAGGTGCGGCTCTCGAAACTCGGGCGTCACATGACCAAGCTGCCTCGCAACGTCACGCCCGCACAGATCGACGTCCTCGAGCAGAAGCTGTCGATCCTCGGCACCCGGGGCGCGGCGATGCCCAAGGGGCCGGCTCCGCAGGGCGCGAAGGTCCGCAACCTCCAGCGCACCGTCCGTCGGCGCTGAGCGCGCCGGTGCGTCCGCATCGCGCGCATAGCTCGACGCAGGCCGATCAGCGTTCCCGAAGCACGACGGTGCCGACGGCCCGGTCGTGCAGGCCGCGGCCGTCGACGTCGTACACGACCGCGGGGACGGCCAGGCAGATCAGCAGGGTGCGCACGACCACCGCGCCCCACCCCGGCCTGCCACCGTCGAGGTCCGCGACCCGCAGGCCGAGCATCGCATGGCCCGGGCTGCGGCCGGCGGCCCCGACGGTCAGCACGGTCAGCGCCGCGAACAGCACCAGGGTGGAGAACGGCGGGTTCTCGGTGGCCAGGTTCGCCATCACGACGCACGGCAGCCAGTCGAGCGTGATGGCCCCCAGCCGGGCGCCGAAACCCGCCACCGAGCCGGGTCCCTGTTCCGGCAGCCCGAGCCGCTGTCCCCGGTAGTGCGCCGCGGGCGTCCACCTGCTCACCCGGCCCAGCGTAGGCGCCCCACCGCGGCGTCCCCGCCGTTAACCTTGGCGAAACACCTGGGTGACGGTCGGGCAACACCGCCCTCCTAGGTTGCACGACAGGACTCGCGCCGGACATGACGCGGGGCGAGCGGACGAAGGGGTCAACGACGGTGTTCACCAACTCCGACGAGGTCCAGCGGTTCATCGCCGATGAGGACGTCGAGTTCGTCGACGTGCGCTTCTGCGACCTGCCGGGCGTGATGCAGCACTTCACGGTGCCGGCCTCGTCGTTCGATACGGACCTCTACGACGAGGGTCTCGCGTTCGACGGCTCGTCGGTGCGCGGTTTCCAGTCGATCCACGAGTCGGACATGCTGCTGCTGCCCGACCCGGCGACGGCGCGGCTCGACCCGTTCCGGACGCAGAAGACGCTCAACATCAACTTCTTCGTGCACGACCCGTTCACGCGGGAGCCCTACAGCCGCGACCCGCGCAACGTCGCGCGTAAGGCCGAGGAGTACCTGGCCTCCACCGGCATCGCGGACACGGCGTTCTTCGGCGCGGAGGCCGAGTTCTACGTCTTCGACTCGATCCGGTTCGACACGACGGCGAACTCGGCGTTCCACGAGATCGACTCCATCGCGGGCTGGTGGAACACCGGCGCCGACGAGGAGGGCGGGAACAAGGGCTACAAGGTCCGGTACAAGGGCGGGTACTTCCCCGTGCCGCCCACCGATCACTACGCCGACCTGCGCAACCTGATCATGTCGAACCTCATCGGGTCGGGCCTCACGATCGAGCGTGCGCACCACGAGGTGGGTACCGCGGGCCAGGCCGAGATCAACTACAGGTTCAACACCCTGCTGCACGCCGCGGACGACCTGCAGCTGTTCAAGTACATCGTGAAGAACACCGCGCACGCGGCAGGCCACACCGCGACGTTCATGCCGAAGCCGCTGTTCGGTGACAACGGGTCCGGGATGCACTGCCACCAGTCGCTGTGGATGGACGGCAAGCCGCTGTTCCACGACGAGTCCGGCTACGCGGGCCTCTCGGACACCGCACGGCACTACATCGGCGGGCTGCTGCACCACGCGCCGTCGCTGCTCGCGTTCACGAACCCGACCGTCAACTCGTTCCACCGGCTGGTGGCGGGCTTCGAGGCGCCGGTCAACCTCGTGTACTCGCAGCGCAACCGCTCCGCCTGCATCCGGATCCCGATCACGGGCAACAACCCGAAGGCCAAGCGCCTCGAGTTCCGCTGCCCGGACTCGTCGGGCAACCCCTACCTCGCGTTCGCGGCGATGATGATGGCGGGCCTGGACGGGATCAAGAACGCGTACGAGCCTGCTGCCCCGATCGACAAGGACCTCTACGAGCTGCCGCCCGAGGAGGCCAAGGATGTCGCACAGGTACCCAGCACGCTCTCGGCCGTGATCGACCGCCTGGAGAACGACCACGACTACCTGCTCGAGGGTGGCGTATTCACGCCGGACCTGATCGAGACCTGGATCTCGCTGAAGCGCGAGGGCGAGATCGACCCGCTGCGGCTGCGCCCGCACCCGTACGAGTTCGAGCTCTATTACGACGTCTGATCCGATGGACGCGCGCGTCCGCCTACTCCGCCAGCCGGATCAGCGCCGCGACCACGGCACGGCCGCACCTCGGACTGGCTGGGCAAGGTCGAGAACCGCATCGAGCTGGACCGGCTCTCGGTGATCCGGCGCCTGGCCGAGGCGCTCGACGTGACGATCGGCGACCTGGTGGTCGAGCCAGGACTACCGGCAGGTCAGCCCGTTCCTCGCCGGGCCCGCCAACGGCAACGGGGAGCCGCCCGGCCTTTGACACGTTGCGCCGCGACGTCGGCGACGTGTTCGACGCCTATCAGGCATCCAGGGCCTGCTCGTGCTCGCCTACCAGGCCGCGGCGTCCGTGCTGACCAAGCTCGGCGAGGCCGATCTCGCGTGGATCGGCAGCCCGGTCATTCTCGGGTCGCTGTTCCGCTCCGTCGCGCACGCGCTACTGTCCACCGGCCGCTACCCCGCCGGAGTGCAGCTCACCGAGGCCGCCGCCAATGTTCTGCGCCACGGCTCGACGAGGCCGCCCGTCGCTGCTCTCGATCTACGGCTCGCTGTTCCTCACCGGCGCGATGGCCGCCCGCGCCGAGGAGCGTCAGTCCGCGACCGCATTCCTCGCTGAGGCCGACGGGACGGCCCGCCGGCTCGACCGCTGGCAGTGGGTCGCCCTCGACCATCTGGCCGACTACCTCATCCCGCGGCTAGCCCGCCACATCCGCAGCGCCGCCGCACTCGACGGCACCAGCGCGGCCTACCTCGAACACGGCGAGCAGCCCGCCGCAACCACGAGCCCGTAGCTCGCCGCTCTCTGCTGCGTTGCCGCGCTGACCTCTCCGTGTATCAAAGCGCCGTCTCCGGCGACGCACCGGCCTCCGCCCACCTCCCCGTTCCCGGCGAGCCAACCGCTGAGAGTCATTATCACGCGCTACGACACCTCGTACGGACCTGAAAAGCGCTCGCCGTTGAAGTGGATCAGGTGCGTGGGGCTGTCTGCGCACCAAACATCGGTTTCCCAAGCGATCTGGCTGAGGAAGCGCCGCATCTCTGCTCGGGAGCCGAAGCAGGACACGAACACCAAGCCGGCCGACGAGCCCGAAAACAGCGCTACCAGCTCCGAGTGACGCTTGGAGTCAACGGGGCCGTGGGATGACGTTGCCTCTATCAGAATAAGCCAGTTCTTCTCACGTAGGTACACGACCAAGTCTGGCATCTTGCCATGCTCGTCTACTTCCACGCCTAGCGTCCGTAGGACATCACGTTCATAGATCTGCAACTTTGAGTCCGCGTCACCCACGTACAGAACTTGACCGCCCGGCGTATAGATCGAGCAGAAGTCCTCGATGATGCGTTTGACCAGCACATTCTGGCCGCCGGGGCTGAGGGTGATCGCTGAGCCGCTCGGCAATGTTACCGGCACACGGTGAGCCTCACGCGCCTTGGCGTAGGTTGCCCGGAGGCCTGGCGCGTTGCTTAGGTAGCGCTTGAGCTTCTCGGGGAAATCCGAATCTTCTAGAGTGCGGAGAAGCCGCAGCGCCTCAGCGTTAATCTGATAACACGATCTCGGCGAATTAACCGGCCGATTCGGATCATCCGGGTTCTGCTCGATCAGTAAGGCTTCGGCAAATTGGTGGAGCGTAAAGCGTCGGATTGTTTCACGGCTGTTCGGTTTGTAATCCTTACCAAACTCGGCGCGCAAGAACTCCATGATCTCTACGGTGCGCAGCATTGGATCGGACGCATTGCCCCACGGCATGCCAGGCTTCAGACCCAGCAGCGCCAACAGCACAAGGGCCGATCGCTCGTTACAGCGTTCATTGTCAAATTGCAGCAGGGCTAGCACATGGCGAGCCTGAGCAACCAGTACATCCACAATTCTTGCAACCAACTGCTTACCGTTCCGTGGTCTCTTCGAGGGCCTGCACGTTCGGAGCTAAGATGTGCAGGCCGACTAGTGCGTCGATCTTCTCCTGGTCCGGCAGACGTTCGAAGCCGACGGCGCAACCCAGCTCCTCGAGCTGGCACCGCGTCGGATATCTGAGCGATCGTAAGTCAGTGGCGTTAACCTGGGTGTGCCCACTGAAGGTTCGAAAGAAGCGATCCACGATTGTACTGTTCAGCCATACGTTTAGTCCTGAAGCCAGCGCCTGTGGGAGTCCCCGACTGTTCTGGTGGAAGACATTGAGGTGATTCTCGAAGCCGACACACTCGTGGTCGAAGTCGTTGGGCTCGAACAGGGCCGCGACGACTCGGCGCCGCTCCTCCTTCGAGGAGAATCGCTTGACTAGTACATACCGCTCGTGCGGGAGGAGGAGTTTGGCCACGCCCGGCCGAGCACCTAACGCCTGCGGTTTCCGAAGTCTCATCGGCCACTCCACACGACCTGCCCGAAGATTGCTGGGATAGATCAGCGGAAAAGAGTCTCCTTCTGGCCACGGGAGCAGGTTCTCCCGCGTCCGAAAGTCCACGACCCTGCCAGTCGAGACCTGAACCGGAACTTCATGGATTGCACACGGCAGATTCGCGAAGGCGCTGGAGACGGCTAGGTCCGCGTCGCCGGCGAGGACCCGTATGAATTTGTGCGGATCAGAAGGGTCTACGACTGTCCTATAATCGACTTGTCGCGTGGTTACAGTATCCTTGTGTCCGTTACTGATAGACAGATTGACGGTTCCGCGCGCCCCTTGTCGTGTCGCCGCTATGACGACATTCTCCTGGAGTACACCTGCGTCGCCGAAAACAGTGGATCTCGATTCGAAGGTATGGATCTTGTCGAGTGCCATCATATTCAGAAAGAACTTCCTGAATGGGCCGAAGTAGGGACCGTTAGCAAATGACCTCGGAACGATCGCAGTCAATTGACCGCCGGGCCTTAGAACCGCTGCGCCTATCGCGAGAAACCCGCTGTAGATGTTGGAACAGTCGGCACCCTGAGACGCTAGCGCCAGCCGCTCCGGAGCATTCGAGTTCAGCTTGCGATACGGCGGGTTCATAATGGCTAGATCGAATGGGCGGCCCAAGGAACTATCGGGTCCGTCCAGGCCGGCAACGGCGTTGAACACATCCTCATTCAGGATTGTTGATCTCATGGCGATGCCGTATTGTGCAGCGACCTCGATGCAGTCCCGCAGCGTCTCCTCGAGGTACGGCAGGAGTTCGGTGTCGACTTCGACTGCGACAAGATCAAGTGCCCGATGTGAGCCCTCGCGAACAACTCGTGCAACGACCGCCGCACTGAGCGAGCCAACTCCGGCACCCGGATCGAGACAACGCAGCGACTCTACAGCCATTGGGCGTGGAAGCCCTGCAATGAGGTCGGCGGCTTCACAGGGGGTGAAGAATTGGCCGAGGCGCGCTCGCATGTTCTGCGCCAACTCTGCTGACGCCCGGATTCGTCGTTCCTCGGTGCGCCTGACGAGGCTCTCGATCGCTGACACGGCCGGAGGTTACCCCACGGCACCGACATATCCTCTCGGTGAAGACGTTGACGCGGCCGATCTGGTCGCAAGGCACGCACGGTGAACCCCAGGAGGTTCGCTAGGCCGGTGAGTGGCCACGTCGCGGTGGCCTAGCCTCCACCGCACCCGGGGCGGTTCATCTTCGGTCGCTGTTCCTCACCGGTGCGGTGGCCGCCGCCCGCGCGTAAGGACCGGGGTGGTCCAGTTCCACCGGTCCGCGTTCCCGCTGCCCGCAGACGGTGCCGTCGCGGGGCCAGCCTCGTCCGTGACCACTAGGCTCCCGTATGTGACCGCCGACGCACTCTTCGCCGCGGAGGCGGTAGCATGATCGACCGCCTGGTGTGGATCGACTGTGAGATGACCGGGCTCGACCCCGGCAAGGACGCGCTGATCGAGATCGCGGCCCTGGTCACCGATGGCGAGCTGCGGGTTCTCGGCGAGGGCGTCGACATCGTCGTCCACGCCGACGAGGCCGCGCTCGCGTCGATGCCCGACATCGTGCGTGACATGCACGCCAAATCGGGGCTCACCGAGGATGTCCGCCGCTCCACGGTGACCCTCGCCGAGGCCGAACAACAGGTACTGGCCTACGTGCGCCGGCACGTGCCGGATCCGCGCTCGGCGCCGCTGGCTGGCAACTCCGTCGGCACCGACCGCGGCTTTCTCGCCCGCGACATGCCGGAGCTCGACGCGTATCTGCACTACCGCATCGTCGACGTGTCGTCGGTCAAGGAGCTCTGCCGGCGCTGGTATCCGCGGATCTACTACGCGCAGCCGACGAAGGGGCTGGCGCACCGGGCGCTGGCCGACATCACCGAGTCGATCCGCGAGCTGGCCTACTACCGGCGCACCGCGTTCGTGCCGCAGCCCGGGCCCACCACCGAGCAGGCCCAGGCGGTGGCGCAGGCGCTCGTGGGAGAACCGGAGCGCGGAGATCCCCCGGCGACCCGCTAGACTCGTCGCGTCGCCGGCCGGAACGGCCGGTGCACGGTGGGTGTAGCTCAGCTGGTAGAGCACCTGGTTGTGGTCCAGGATGTCGCGGGTTCAAGTCCCGTCACTCACCCCGCTCTCGGCCTCATCCGCGCGGTGCGGGCGCGCCCGATCTAGGGTGCTCTCCATGACCGCTCTGCACCACGATCTGTCCGGACCCGCAGACGCACCGGTGCTGGTGCTCGCCGGCTCGCTCGGCAGCACGCTGGCGATGTGGGACCCGCAGGTCGAGGCGCTGCGAGACCGCTTCCGGGTGCTGCGCCTGGACCACCGCGGCCACGGCGGCTCACCCGTCCCGGACGGGCCGTACGCCATAGCGGACCTCGCGGGCGACACCCTCGAACTGCTCGACGCGCTCGGCGTGGAACGGGCCTCGTTCTGCGGGCTGTCGCTCGGCGGGATGGTCGGGATCTGGCTGGGGGCGCACGCCCCGCAGCGGCTGTCCGCGCTGGTCCTGTGCTGCACGACCGCCCGCATGCCCGACGTGGCGCCCTGGGGTGACCGCATCAGAGCCGTGCGGGCCGAGGGGACCGCCTCGATTGCGGACGCCGTGGTAGAGGGATGGTTCACCCCCGGGTGGGCGGCCGCCCACCCGGACGTCGTCGCGCAGTCGGTGGCGATGATCGCCGACACGTCGGACGAGGGCTACGCCGCGTGCTGCGAGGCCATCGCCGAGTGGGACGGCCGCGACCTGCTCGGGCGGATCGAGGCGCCGACGCTCATGCTCGCGGCGGCCGACGACCCGGCGACGCCGGTGCAGCCACACGCGGAGACGATCGCGGCCGGCATCGCAGGAGCGCGGCTCGAGGTGCTCGACAGCGCCGCGCACCTGGCCACGGTCGAACGGGCGGACGCCGCGACCGCGCTGATCGCCGACCACGTCGCCGCGGTCGTGCGCTCCTGATCAGACCTCGCCGCCGGCGAGCCACTGGTCCCACGGGAGCTGCCAGTCGCCGAACCCGTCGTAGGGCTGCAGCTCCGGTCCGCCGGTGTTCGTCTGGATGACCACATCACCCTTCGTCACCGTGTCGAAGAACCACTTGGCGTTCTCGGTGGAGAGGTTGATGCACCCATGACTGACGTTGGTGTTGCCCTGGTCCCCCACCGACCACGGCGCTGCGTGCACGAACTCGCCACCGTTCGAGATGCGCGTGGCGTACCGGACCGTGGTGACGTAACCGCCCTGGTCAGGTGCGAGGCCGTACGTGCTCGAATCCATTCTGTAGCTCGCGTGACGTTCGGTGACCACGTGGACGCCGTTGTTGCTGGGGAAAGCGGGCCTGCCCATCGACATCGGCATGGTCCGCACCACCTCACCGTTGATCTCCACGGTCATCTGATGGCTCGCAGCATCGGCGCGGGCGATCACGGCGTCGCCGATCGTGAAGGTTGCCGCCCGATCCTCCTGGCCGTAGACACCGCCGCCCAGATCCTTGCCGTACAGGGCGATGGCCAGGTTGATCGTGGTGCCGGGCGTCCAGAACTCCTTAGGCCGCCAGTGCACCTCGCTGTCGGTGAACCAGTAGAAGGCGCCCTCGACCGCCGGGGTCGTCGTCACCGTGATGGCGTCTTCGGCGGCCTGCTTGATCTCGACGTCCTGATCGAAGTAGATCGCGATGGGCTGGCCGACCCCCACCGTCTGGCCGTCGACCGGATTCATGGACGGGTACGCCGTCGCCACCGGCGTAATGGTGGTGAAACCGGACGTCGTGGTGACCGGCTTCCCGTCCTCGCCCGTGGCGGTGGCGGTGATCGTGTACGCCTTGCCGTACCCGAGCGGCTCCGACGCCGTCCAGCTCGTGTGATCCCTGGCCACCTGGCCTGCGACGGGGATGCCCTCCGGGTTCGTCATCCGGACGCTGTCCAGCGACCCGTCGGTAGCCGTGACCGTGATCGGCGCGAGCGGCGGCACGTCGACCGCCCCGGCGGCCGGGTCCACCGAGATGCTCGCGGGCGGCGGCGCCTGCGTGGTCTGGCCCGCGCCTTCGGGGCCCGCCGAGGACCCGGAGCCGCAGCCCGCGAGCAGCGCTCCGACCATCGCGATGGCCAGCAGGACCACCGCCCGCCCGGCGTGGCGGCAACGCGCGCGTGCAGCGGGCCGGGGCGTGGGATGCGACACTGAAACCTTCCGATCAAACGTCGTCGTGCGGTCGCGATGGCCACCTCCCAGTGTGCACGACCGGTCAGACAGTGCAGGGCTGTTCGGAAGGTGTCCCGTGTCCGTAACGACTGCGCCGCCGGTTCGGGCACGACCTCGAGGGTGTGTCGAGGGCTCCGCGGAGGCGCCCGCGCCGCTGTGTTAGCGTTTCCGGCGTCGCACCGGTCGGTGCTGGCACCAGCGCCGCTAGCTCAACTGGCAGAGCAGCTGACTCTTAATCAGCGGGTTCGGGGTTCGAGTCCCTGGCGGCGCACCCATCGCAGCTGGTCAGGGCGTTGTCATGGCCCTCTGTTATCCGGTTGAGCGGTGCCGTTCGACGTACTCGGCGAGCGCCACGCGGGCGATGGTCGACACCGACAGGTCGAGCTCGGCTGACAACTCCCGGACCTCGCCCGCGAGCTGCTCCGGCACGCGGAACGACACCCGCGGGGACTCCCGCGAGTCCGCCGAAAGCGAAGGCCGGCCACGCCGAATGGCGATCGGCTCGACGGTGTCGAGGTCGGCCAGCGCTGCCTCGACGTACGCGTCGTCGATCAGATTCCCCTTGCTGTCCCTCATCTCGTCCATCACTGGTCCTCCACAGCGGCGTCGTAGTAGCGGCGGAAGCGGGCACGGATGTCCTGCGCGTGGATCACATACAGACCACCCTTGTCGCTGGGCACCGTGACAACTTCGAGCACCCGCCCGGTCGAGTCGGGGCCGAGCCACACGGTGCGCTCGTCCTTCTCCACCGCCGGCGCCGGCAAGATCAGCGTCACGGTCGGGTTCGCGATCACCTGTCGCGCGCGGCCCTTGCTGACACCGTGCTTCCCGGCCGACTGGGCGAACCCGTCGACCCGCACGAACCAATTCTGTCAGACGATACCGGCTGACGCAAAGGTCACAGTTGCCGGAAGAAGCTGTGATCAACTCGTCGCTTTGCCGGCGCTTATTGCGAGCACGACACCCACGGCCGCCCACCGGCCATGATCGAGCGCCGAACGCACCATCTCTGACCAGCGTCGGAGGCGATCCCGGCACATGGCGAGACCACTGACGCTCGGTCAGCGGGTTCGGGGTTCGAGTCCCTGGCGGCACACCATCTTGCCAGCTCAACGGGCCAGGCCGGTGGCGTCTCAAGATCGGCCCACCGTTCCCCCACATTCTGTGTGACCGTCGTAACCCGACCGCCTCTGACGAGTCCCCGGCGGCCCGGCGGGGTGATGTGCGTCCCAGGTACACGTCGTCCCTGATGCCCGGTGGGAGTGTGCGGGCCGCCCGGCGAGCAATCCGCGGAGGTCGACACCCGACGTGTCTGGACCGGGCAAGGTACGGTCCGATACGTGGATGCCGAGCGGGCGGGGCAGCGGCAGCGGCCTCTCACGGACCTCTTCGCGCCCCTCGCGGAGCAGTGGGCGAACGTCCGGCGGTGGAATCTCGAGCGGCGCTGGGGCATCCGGCAGGCGGAGTTCGACGCGCTCGACCTGTCCCCGCCCGTACACCGCGACCCGCTGGTCGTCGACGTCCTCGCCGTGTACCTCGACGGCGGTGGCGGGCTGGACGGGGTGCGGCGGACCTGTCACGAGCTCTGGACCCTGGCGTCGCAGCGCCAGCCCAACTCCTGGAGCTGGGACTGGTACTGGGACGGATGGTGCAACTACCCCAAGCCGGTGCGCCTGCTGGACGGCCTCGTGCACCAGCCGGGCGTTCGCCGCGTCACCCTCGATCTCGGCGCCCACTGGGAGCCGGGGCGCCACATCCGGGCGGGTGCCGTGCGGGGGCGGAACTCGGCGCACGCGGAGATCCTCGCGGCCGCGGCCCACTTCCCCGCGTGGGTCCGCGCGATGGACGGCACGCGCGTCCCTCACGTCATGCTCTCCGGTTACCAGGTGACGATCCCGGGGTACTCGGCGCACAACCGGCTGCCCTGCCTGGCGTGGACGACCTTCCGCCGCCAGATCAGCCTCACCGTCGACTGGGCCGACCATTTCCACAACGGCTGGGCGGCACCGGTCCGGGTCGGCTGAGCAGCGGTGGTGCCGAAGTCTTCGCTGAAACCCCGCGTCCGGCGCGGTACCGTGGCACTGTGACGCGCGACGAGCTGTTCGAGGCCCTGGTGGCGGCGCGGCCGCAGGACGGCGATCTGGTCTACGTGGAGCGCCGTGGTGAGGAGTACGAGCTGGCGGTCTCCGCGCCCGAGGACGGGCTGTCGGCGCCGGTCAGCGACTACCCGGAAGCCTGGGTCTACTGGACCGCCCGCTGGCCGGCCGATGACGCCGAGCGTCAGCAGGCCACCTTCAAGGACCTTCTCGAGGAGATGGACTCCATGGTCGGCGGCATCGACCGTTGCCGCTGGGACCCGAACGACCCCTACCCGCACAGCCACTGAGCCGCTCAGCCCGGCCGACCGAGGGGCCGTCGGACCGGCTCGTGGGGGAGGGCTGGTGGCGCGACCTGCTCACCTCGACGTGCGGACCGGCGCCGAGTTCGTCGACGGGCACTACGACCATGAGCACCAGCGCTGGCCGGTGACGCTGCGCCGACCCGACGGCACGGAGCGGCTGCTGCCCCCAATGCCGCGTTCGCCTCACCACGGTCAGAGGTTGGTGATGCGGATCCCGGTGTGGGACTGGTAGCGGCGGTTGATCGCGATGAGGTTGCAGGTGAGTGTCTCCACCTGCATGGCGTTGCGGAGCCGGCCGCCGTAGATGCCGCGCATGCCGGGGATCGCGTCGGCGAGGGCACGCACGAGGTCGGTCGCCGCGCGGTCGTCGCCGAGGACGAGCACGTCACAGTCGAGCTCCTCGACCGACGGGTCACCGAGCAGGGTCGCCGAGACGTGGTGGAACGCGGCGGTCACCGTGGTGTCGGGCAGCAGCGCGCGGGCCTGCTCGGCGGCGCTGCCCTCCTCGACGCGTAGCGGGTACGGGCCCTGCGTGTCGAACCCCATCGGCACCACGCAGTCGACGAGGATCTTGCCCGCCAGCGGACCGGCGAGGGACCGCAGCGTGTCACCGTGCCCGTCCCACGGCACCGCCGCGACGACGACGTCCGCAGCCGACGCGCACGTGGCGTTGGAGGCCCCCGTGACGCGGTCGGAGCCCAGCGCGGACGCAGCCGCCACGGCACGGTCCGCGGTACGGGACCCGAGCACGACGCGGATGCCCGCAGCGGCCCAGCGATAGGCGAGCCCCCTGCCCTGCGGTCCGGTGCCTCCCAGCACCCCGACGGCCAGCGCGGACAGATCGGTCACAGCCGCCACCCTATTCCGCCACCGCGAGCGCGTCGTAGAGCGTGCTGCGCTGGACGAGGCGGCGCCCGAGCGGTTCGGCGATCGCCCGGAAGCCCTCCTCGTCGAGCGCCTGCCCGTGCGCGGCGCCCGCGGCCCGGCTGATGTTCTCGTCCATGAGCGTGCCACCGAGGTCGTTGACGCCGGCCTGCAGCAGCTGCCGCGCGCCGGTGGCGCCGAGCTTCACCCACGACGCCTGGACGTTGTCGATCAGCCCGGAATACGCGATGCGCGCGACGGCGTGCATCAGCACCACCTCGCGCCACGTCGGGCCACGCCGCGCCGCGCGCTTGAGGTAGATCGGTGCGGCCATGTGCACGAACGGCAGCCCGACGAACTCGGTGAAGCCGCCGGTCTCGACCTGCAACGCCCGGGTACGCAGCAGGTGGCGCGCCCAGTGCACCGGCTGCTCGATCGACCCGAACATGATCGTGACGTTGGAGCGCAGGCCGACGGCGTGCGCGGCGCGGTGCGCGTCGAGCCACTCCTGCGTGTCGATCTTGTCGGGGCACAGGACGGCGCGGACGTCGTCGTCGAGGATCTCCGCGGCGGTTCCCGGCAACGAGCGCAGCCCCGCGTCGCGCAGCCGGACGAGGTAGCTCGCCAGCGGCTCGCCAAGCCGTCGCGCGCCCTCGGTGACCTCGAGCGCGGTGAACCCGTGCACATGGATGTCCGGTGCGGCCTCCTTCACGGCGCGGGTCACGTCGAGGTAGAACTCGCCGTCGAAGCTGGGGTGGATGCCGCCCTGCAGACACACCTCGGTCGCGCCCAGCTCCCACGCCTCGCACGCCCGGCCAGCGATTTCGTCGAGGGTCAGCAGATACGGCCTGCCGCGCAGGTTCAGCGACAGCGGCCCCTTCGAGAAGCCGCAGAAGGTGCACTTGTAGGTGCAGACGTTGGTGTAGTTGATGTTGCGGTTGCGGACGTAGG
>JALYQB010000550.1 GCA_030856045.1 Actinomycetota bacterium | reverse complement strand
AGCTCCACCTGAAAAGTGCTCCTCGGTCCGGGTGTCCTGCGTCCTTGACACACGCATTCTCCCAGTTCAGGGGCACTTTTCGCTGTCACGACACGCGAAGCTCAAGATCGCCGTGAATACTGGAGGTCGACGACGACCGTGGTCGAGACCTGGTCGAGACCGCAGCCCGCAGCCCCGCTACCGCCGATTCGCGCGCGACCCGGTCGCTCTGATCGGGTGCAGCTCATGGGCTTGCGAAGCCCCCGGACGGTGCGTTCGCGAGAACCTGACCCGCGATGCTGCGCAGCAGGATATTGGACGTGCCCTCGTACAGCTGCCCGATCATCGCGTCGCGGTAGAACTTCTCGACCGGGTAGCTGGTGCTGTAGCCGTTGCCCCCGAACGTCTGAACGGCCTGGGACGCCGCTCGTTCAGCGACCTGGGCGGCGAAGTACTTCGCCATCGCCGACCGCCAGAGGAGTTCGGCGGAGAACGGCTCGTCGTCCGCGATGCACGCCGCGTCGTTCACCAGCAGGCGCGCCGCCTCGATATCGGTCGCGACGCGCGCGAGGGGAAACTGCACCCCCTGGAAGGCCGCGATGGGTTGCCCGAACTGCTGACGCTGTTTGGCGTACGCCGCGGCCGCGTTCAGGGCGCCGGTGGCCAGCCCCACCATCTGCGCGCCGATCCCGACACGGCCGAGGTTGAGCGTGTCGACGGCGATATCGTAGCCGTCGCCCTCCTCGCCGAGCCGGTCCGCGGAGCCGACGCGCACGCCGTCGAGCCGCAGCTTGCAGGTGGAGCTGGCCCGGATCCCGAGCTTGTCCTCGTTGGGTCCGACGCTGAGTCCTTGCGCGTCGCGCGACACCATGAACGCCGTGATCCCGTGGGGCCCGTGCTCGGGGGCGACGGTGGCGAAAACGAGGAAGACGCCGGCTTCCCGGGCGTTCGTCGTCCAGATCTTCTGACCCGTCAGCACGTAGTCCCCGCCCTCGCGGCGAGCATGGCTGCGGAGCGCGAACGCGTCGCTACCGGCCTCCGGTTCGGTGAGCGAGTACGCGCCGACGAGGTCGCGGGCCAGGTGCGGGAGGTACCGCTCCTGCTGCGCGGGGTTACCCCAGCGCAGGAGGGCATTGACCACCAGGACGTTCTGGACATCGACGCAGACCGCGACCGAGGGATCGACCCGGGCGATCTCCTCGATGGCGAGAACGCTCATGGAGAACGAGCCGCCCCCGCCGCCGAGCCGTTCCGGGATCTGCACGCCCATCAGGCCGAGAGCGAACAGCTCGTCGAGGAGCTCGCGCGGAAAGCAGGCCTCGCGGTCCATTCGGGCCACCTCCGGCCGGAGCTTCTCCTCGGCCCAGTGCCGGGTGGTGGTGCGTAACGCCTCCGCAGCAGCGGAGCGCTGCCCGTGCCGGTGGCGCGTGGCGGAAGTGGTTTCCATATCGTGGCCCCTCTCAGAATGCGGACAGGCCCAGGACCGATCGCGCGACGATCAGCTTGTGTATCTCGGTCGTCCCTTCGGCGATCGTCAGTGCGCGCGCGTCCCGGAAATGACGTTCGATGAGATAGTCGGGCGACAGGCCGTTCGCCCCGTGAATCTGGATCGCCTCCGACGTCACCCGCACCGCCATCTCCGTGGCGTACGCCTTCGCCATCGACGCTTCACGGTCGCTGCGCCGCCCGTCCTGGATAGCGGCCAGGGCCCGGTGCACCAACAGGCGCGCGGCGTCGATCTCGGTGGCCATGGTGGCGATCTTGTCCTGGATGAGCTGGAACTCCCCGATCGGCCGGCCGAACTGGCGTCGTCCCCGGGCGTGCGCGACGGAGGCTTCGAAAGCGGCCCGAGCGATCCCCACCGCGATCACCGCCATCCGACAGCGCGACCACTGCAGCCCGGTGAAGAGGAGCTGCAGGTTCAGCGAGGAGGTGTCCTCCGCGCAGTTCTCTCGGGGGACACGGCAGTCCTCGAAAACCATCTCAGATGTGACGAACGCCCTGAGCCCGAGCTTGGGCAGGTCGGTGGCCTGGTATGGCGACTGCTCGCGCTCCACGATGATCGGCCGGATCTCCTCCGGACCGTGCTCTCCGCTCACCCGGCACAGGACGACCGCGTAGTCGGAGACGGCGCCGTTGGAGATCCAGCGCTTGCGCCCGTTGACGATGTACTCGTCGCCCTTCAGCACCGCTCGCGTCTCGACGGCGGAGTTGTTCGACCCGTGCTCGGGCTCGGTGGAGGCGACGCAGCCGATCGCCTCACCGGACAGCAGGCGGTGCACCGCCCGGGCGCGCAAACCCGCCGGGCCGGCCTCGGCGACGTAGCGAGCGCAGCCCTGGCTGATCATCAGGATGCCCTCGAGCGAGGGAAAGACACGGGCGAGCTCCTCGCTCACCTCGGCGTCGGCGACTAGGTCGGGCGAGTCCCAGTGCGCCCTGTAGCCGTGGCCTTGCACCATGCGGACGAGCTCGGGTAGCAGTTCGCGCGGGAGGTGGCTGTCGGTATGTTGCTCCCCGAGCCGGCGCAGGTCCCGGTCGAGCCCCGCGCGCGCAGAGGCCGCTCGCTCACCGTGCGCCGCCGTGTGCTGCATGCTCCTCCTTCCCGAGGTCCGGCCGGGTCCCAAGGTCGCCAAAGAGCCGCTCGAGCTCGGTGGTCAGGGCCCGCGCGAACGCGCCACCAGGCGCGTCCAGGAAGAAGTGGCCGCCGTCCAGGACGGTGGCTGAGAACCCTCCCACGGTCAGCTCGCCCCACGACCCCAGGGCTTCCCGGGACACGGCGGTGTCCGCGCGGCCCCCGAAGGCCGCCACCGGGCAGACGAGCGGCGGCGCAGGCTGGTGGAGGTAGGTCTCCCCGGCCGCCAGGTCCGCCCGCAGGACGGGCAGTATCAGGTCGACGAGCTCCTCGTTCTCCAGCAGCGCGGTGCGCGCATGGTCCAGCCCGGCCAGCCAGGCGAGCAGGTCGGACCGAGGCAGATCGTGCAACGGGGGACCGGTGGTGGGAAGGTGCGGGGGCGTGGCCGCCGCGACGATCAGCGCGCTCGGCCCGCGGACCCCGCGCCGGGCGAACTCTCGGGCGGCCTCCAGCCCGAGCAGCGCCCCCATGCTGTAGCCCAGCAGCACGAACGGGGGCGCCACTTGCTCGGTGAGGACGTCGACGACGCCGTCGACGAGTGGCTGCAGGCGGGTGCACGGCACCTCGGTGAGGCGCCGCCCGTGGCCCGGGAGCTCGATGGCCACCACCTCCACGCCATCGGGCAGGTCCGCGGCCAGCCCGGCGAAGGCGGACGCCCGGCCGCCGGAGTAGGTCAGGCAGACGAGGCGCAACCCCGCGCCCGGGTTCGGCCGCGGGTGCTGCACCCACCGTGGCCCGGCTGCCGGGTGGCCGGGCCCGTTCCGGTGATCCATCGGCGATCTACGTCGTCGTCCCGGCGGTTCCGAACTGCTCGCGGAACCGGTGGACCGCCGCATCGCTCAGGAACACGCCGTCGCACTGCGGGGCGCTGCCCTCGAAGCCGAGCTTGCGCAGGGTCTCGAGCTGAAGGACGCACCGCTCCGGGTCGGACGGCCCGACGGTGGCCGCGATGCCGGTGATTCGCCCGGCGAGCAGAGATGACAGGACCGAGCTGGTGATGTCGATCGGGCTCGAGGCGTCCGGGGTTACTTTGACGAACTCGTCGATGCCCTCCTGCCCGAAGAGGTCGTACATCTTCGGCGGCCAGTGCAGCACCTTGCCCATCGGCTTGTCGCAGCGGATGACGTCGCCCTGTGCGAAGAGCAGGTCCGCGCGTTCTGCGACTCGGGCGAGCGCGGCGTCCCGGTCGTAGCACGGCGGGATCGAGTCGTCGACGAGGATGGTGCCGGGCCGCAATCGCCCCACGTCGACGATGTCCGGCGCGTTGGTGTCCGCGCTGATCAGCGTCGCCTCGTAGAACTCGTCCGGGAGGGTGGAGGTCCCCCCGATGACCCGGATCTCGCCCTGGTAGCCGCACGTCGCGCGCACCTCTTCGGCGACCCTCTCCACTGTGCCCTTCTGGGCGTAGGGGTCGCACAGCAGAAGGCTGCGCGGGTGTGGCAGCTTCGAGAGCATCAGCTCCAGCGACGCCCGACCGACCGAGCCGACCCCGAGGCAGCACAGGGTCTCCTGGTCGAGGGTGCGCCCGGCCTCCCGCAGGGCGGTCTCCACGACCAGGAGCACCGACGCCGTCGTCGTGTCGTGGCCGCTGGTGATCCGGGGGAGGTCGGTGCGGCCTTCCAGCGCCACCACGACGGCGCGGCCGTAATCGGTAGCGGAGACGAGCAGCCCGCTCAGGGAGGCGTTGTCGGCCCCGAGCCGGCCCGCGAGCTCCAGCGCCTCGAGAATCGTGCCGACGAGGCCCTCGCGGTCGAGATACAGCTCCGCCGTGTCGAGGCGCGGGATCATGATCGCGGCGATGCGGCCCATGGTCGTGGTGATGACGCCCATCAGCATGGGCAGCCCGCCCAGGTCGTCGATCGCGACCGTGGTCTCGGAGGGGTCGAGCCCCGCCCGGTCGAACATGCCCGCGGGCAGCGCCAGGATCGCCGCGCCGTCCACCGGGGCGAGCCGGCCCGAGGAGAACAGGGTCAGCAGGTCGCGCCGCTCCGTGGTGACGCCTCCCAGATCGTCGTCACCCATGGAACCCTTCACCGTGTCGGCCGTGGTGCCCTCGGCAGCGGGCCGGTCGAGCGCGGCCGACAGCTCGGCGACGGTCGGGTGCTTGAACAGGAAGCGCACCCCCAGCCGCCGCCCCACGGTCTCAGAGATCTTCGACACGAAGTTCACCGCCTGCAGCGAGTCAGCGCTCAGTTCGAAGAAGCTGTCGTAGATGCCCACGCTCGACCGGCCCAGCACCTCGCACATGTGCCGAGAGAGCTGCTCCTCGAGTGTCGTCCGCGGGGCGACCGAGCCGCGCGTCGCGACGGGTGCCGGGATCTCGACCGCGGCCAGCGCCGCGTTGTCGACCTTCCCGTTCGTCGTGAGCGGCAGCTCGTCGAGCAGCACGACGTTGCGCGGGACCATGTACTCGGGCAGCTTGTCGCGAACGAAGGTGCGCAGTTCCGCCGATTCGGGCCGCGCCCCCTCGGCGTCCGCGACGACGTACGCGATCAGCCGCTTCTTGTCTCCTTCCTCGCCTGTCGCGAGCACGACCGCCTCGCGCACGGTCTGGTGCTCCTGGAGCGTTCTCTCGATCTCGCCCAGCTCGATCCGATAGCCGCCGATCTTCACTTGAAAATCCTCTCGCCCGAGTAGTTCGATGGTCCCGTCCGGTAGACGGCGTCCGATGTCTCCGGTCCGGTACAGCCGTTCTCCGGTCCATGGGTGGGTGATGAAGGCCGCATCCGTGGCGACCTCGTCGTGCCAGTAGCCGCGCGCGAGTCCCACGCCTCCGATGTACAGATCGCCCGGCACCCAGACCGGGCGCGTGTCGAGCTCGTGGTCGAGCACGAAGAACTGCTGGTTGTCCATGGGGGTGCCGTAGGGGATGCTCGCCCGCCCGGTGTCCACCTCCTCGATCGCGTGCTGGATCGACCAGATCGAGGCCTCGGTCGCGCCGCCGAGGCTGAACACCCGGGCCGCCGGGACGTGTCTCCGGAGGCGGTCGGGCAGCGTGACCGGGATCCAGTCGCCGCTGAGCATGGCCAGCCGCAGCGTGTCGGGGACGGTGTCGCCGCTGCCCTCGACGTGCTCGATGAGCATGCGCAGGAACCCGGGCACGGAGTTCCACACCGTGACCCGGCCCCGCCGCATCATGTCGATCCAGTGGTCTGGATCGCGCAGGCCGGACTCATCCGGGAGCACCAGGGTGGCCCCTGCGGCGAGGGTCCCGAACACGTCGTGAACCGACAAGTCGAAGCTCAGCGCCGACAGGCCGAGCACGCTGTCGTCGGGCCCGATCCCGTACCGCCGGTTGACGTCGACGACTGTGTTGAGCGCGCTGCGATGAGTGATCATCACGCCCTTCGGGCGGCCCGTCGACCCCGACGTGTAGATGACGTAGGCCAGGTCGTCGGCGTCCTGGACGGAGTCGAGGTGCTCCTCTCCGACGTCGGGGAGGTCCTCGGTGTCGACGCAGAGGCAGCGGACCCCCTCAGGCCAGACGACCCGCGCGTCGACGGCCGCCTGGGTCAGGACCGTCCTGACCTCGCCGTCGGCCAGGATGCGGTGCAGGCGCTCCCGCGTCAGCGATCCGTCGAGCGGCAGGTAGGCCGCGCCCGACTCGAGCACGCCGAGGACCGCCACCACCTGTTCCCAACCCTTGTCCATCACCACGCCGACGAGCTCGCCGGGCGCCGCTCCCTGCTCGCGCAGCCACCGCCCGAGGCGTGACGCGCGGCGGGTGAGGTCGCCGTAGGTGAGCGTCCCGGCCGTCGATACGACGGCGGACCGGTCGGGCTGCGCGGCCGCCCGGGCCGCGACGGCCTCGTGGAGGAGCCCCGTGGGTGCTGGGGCCGCCGTCGCGTTCGCGATCCTCTCCAGCTCGCGGTGGGCCGCCGGCACGATGTGCTGCCGGCCGGGCTCCTCCCACCGCCCCGGCTCCTCGGCGAGCCACTGTACGTGGCGCGCGAAAGCGTCGAGCATGTCCTGGGCGACCCCTGCCGGGAACACCGGTTCGAGGACGTCCCAGGTGAACTCGAGGGCACCCCCGCGCTCGGCGCTGCGCGCTTCGACGTACACCTGCGGGGTCTGGCTCACGGTGTAGCCGAGCTCGCCCAGCGCAGAGATGTCGACGCTGCTCATCTCGACACTGTTGAACACGATGTACGTGTTGCGGCGCGGAGTGCCCCCATGGGCCTTGGCCAGCTCCCGCATCACCTGCACGCCGCTGACGTAGCGGCAGTGCTCCAGGTCCTGCACGAGCTGGCGTTGCAGGCGCTGGGCCCGCTCGAGGAAGGTGGACCCGGGGGCGGCCCGGATTGCGAGGTGGTTCGGGAGCGCGAAGCTGCCAACGATGTCGTTCACCTCGTCGTGCACCGGCAGGCGATCCCAGAACGGAGCGTTGATGCTGAACTCGGCGGTCTTGCTCCAGGCCGCGACGACGTCGCAGAACGCGGTCAGCAGCAAAGCGCCGACCATCAGGCCTGCCTCGCTCGCCTGCGCCTTCATCCGCCCCCAGGGCTCGGGTTCGAGGATCCGGGCGCTCAGTGCCACCGACGGCATGTGGTCGATGCCGCGCGGAACCTCGATCGGCAGCTCGGGGGGCGGGGGCAGGGTCGGCAGCCGCCGCCGCCAGTAGTCGAGCGCCCGCTCGTGGACGGGGGTCCCCGTCAGCGCCGACTTCGCGACGACGTAGTCCCTGAAGGACAGCGACAGCTCCGAGGGCTCGCTCCCGCTGAACAGCAGGGCCAGGTCGCGCAGCAGCACCTGCAGGCTCAGCGAGTCGGCGACGAGCAGGCTCGACGCGAGTTGCAGGCGCGTTCGGTCGCCGTCCAGCCGGGTCGCCCTCAGTCGGAACTGCGGCCAATCGTGCGGCGTGAACCGCTCCTGCGGCATCGTCCGCCGGATCTCCTCCAGCCGGGCCGCCACGACGTCGGGTGGCTCGCCTGCGAGGTCCTGGACCTCGATCCGGTACTCGGACACCTCGGGCAAGATGCGGTTGCGCCCCTCCGGCAGCACGACGCTGCGCAGCATGCCGTGGCGTTCCATCGCCCGCTGCCAGGCCCACGTGAACCGCCCCCAGTCGAGGCCGACGGTGTCGAGCTCGAGATAGCCGTTCCCCGACAGGTTGCCGATCTCGAACGCGTCGCGCCGCCCGGCCCAGATAGCCTGTTGCATGTCCGAGAGCGGGAACGGCTCGTGCAGATCCTCGGGCCTTGGCTCGATCTTCGGGATCGCTGACGGTTGGTTCGGTGTTCGCTCGCGCACGGCCGCGAGGAACTCGTTCTTGTACTCTTTGAGCGCTCGACGGAAATCCTCGGTCAGCGCGTTCCGGGGGGCGCGGACCTGGAGATCGTCGCCGTTGGCCGACAGCGCCACGCCTCGCCGTGAGAGCTCAGCGATCATCTCTTTCACGTCGTTCACGCATGCCTCCTGATGGTCAGATCTCGAACTCTTCCCAGTCCCCGCCGTCGGGGTCATCCTCCAGTGGCGGGATGTCGGCGGCGCCGGACAACATCTGGGCGGCGATCTGCCGCACGGTGGAGCCTCCGAGCGCGTCGGCGAGGGGCAGCGACATCCCGAGGTTCACCTCGACCTGGTTCTTGACGCCGACCGCGCCGAGCGAGTCGAGCCCGACGGTGTTGAGCGGCTCGTCGAGATCGAGTCGCTCCGGCGGCATTCCCAGGGCCCGTGTGAACTCGAAGCGCAGGTATGCCTCGAGCAGGTGCGTCCGCTCCGCCTCGCCGGCCGCGAGCAGGTCGTCCACGGTGCGCCCGACGCCGTCGCCGCGCGGACCTGCCGGCGCACCGCTGCCCGCGCTCCCGGAGTCGGTGTCGGTACGGGCGTCGGGCGTGCCGACGTACGGGAC
>JALYQB010000497.1 GCA_030856045.1 Actinomycetota bacterium | reverse complement strand
AGTTTGTTGTAGGAGATCGAGAGGTCGCGGCGGTAGGTGGTGTTCCCCGGCTCCAGCTCGGTGAGTTCCTCGGCCAGCTGCAGGGATTGGCGGTAGAGGTCCTCGGCGTCGGCGGAGCGTCCCGCGGCCAGCGCGAGGTCGGCCAGTTTGTTGTAGGAGATCGAGAGGTCGCGGCGGTAGGTGGTGTTCCCCGGCTCCAGTTTGTGCTTGCGTTCGTCGATCGCAAGTGCGCCCTCGAAGATGGCCTGTGCTTGGGTGCCGCGGCCGTGCTCGCGAGCAAGATCACCTAGGGTATCCGCTGACACGCTGAGCGCAGCCTGCGCGGGCAGGGGCAGGCTGGCGACCCGCTGGTCTGTCAGCAGTGTGGTGTGCAGTCGGGTCAGGCCGTCGAGCAGCCCGGTCCGCCCGGGGCGTTGTGCGGTCCCGCGGGCTTGCTCGGTACAGCGCTGCACGAGGGCCGCGTACCGCTGCACCAGCGCCGCGGCCGCGACTTTCTCGGTCTCACTGTCGGCGGCGAGTCTGACCAGCAGCTCGAGCGCCCTTTCCACCTGGGCGTCGGACCGCAGATCGAGCGTGGCGGTGAGTAGCGCCACCCCGCCGTCTTCGTCCGTCCGCAGGGTGCGGACGATCAGGGCCTCGCCGAGCCGGTCGGGGCGCAGCGGGTTCCACCGGTCGGGACCCTCGTACAGGCCCCGCAGCCAGTGGTCGAGCCGGCGCCGCGAAGCGGTCGCCGGTTCGCCGGCCAATTCGGGAACCAGCGCGAGGAGCGCCTGAGCTTCGGCCTCGTCGTGGGCACCGGCCAGGGCGACGAGCGCCACGCACCGCTCCAGCAGCTGGTGGTCGACGTCGCTCATCCGGGCTCGCCAGTGTCGGATCTCATGATCGAGCGCCCGGTCGACCGGGGGCCGGTCACCCTGCTGCCATTGCGGCCCGGACAGCGCGGCGTCGTAGGCTTCGAAAAGTACATCCAGCGGCTGGCCGTACCGGCGAGCGGACAGATCAAGCTTCGCTGCATCTGGCGCGGCCCATCCCGGGCCGTGCCAGATCTGGCCGAATCGTTGCCGGGCTTCGCTGAACAGCCGGGCACGTTCGGGGTCTGCGAGTTCCGCTGCGGCCGAGGAGTTGTCCTTCGCGGTCTCCAGAGCGGTGAGCGCCTGCCCGGACGCCAGCTCTTTGAGGGGTTCCAGCGCCCATCCGGCCATCAGCCCGCGTACCGGGCGGCTGAGCAACAGCACCCGCACCGGAGCCATCGTCGACGCCGTGGCCGCCAGCGCTGAGAGTCGCTCGACCAGTACTTGCGCGTCGCGCTCCTCGACGTAGTCGATGACGAACAGCCGGGGCAGCGGCAGCTCATCGCCGCCGCGATTCTGCTTCGGCAACAGCCCGGCCAACCATCCCCGGGTTTGCGCCGCGAGGCAGGCTTCGATGGCGAAGCGGGTCTTGCCCGCGCCCCCTGCTGCGTCGAGATAGCTCACCGCCAGCCGGGCTGAGCTGTCACACCAGGTCAGGACGTCGTTCAGGTCGGTGTCGCGGAACCGGTAGCGCACCACCCTGAACTCCGCGCGCAGCATCGCCGACGGTTGCGCTGATGCCGGATCCACCTCGGCGCCTTCCCATGGCCGATCGACCGCCAGGAACTCGGCCCCGGGGATCGGTAGCGCCCCATGCCAGGCGTCCCGGTGTCGCCATGCAGCGTCGCGGTTGAGTGCCAGCACCTGGTGGCCGAGACGAGCCAGATCCTCGGGTATCTCCGGCCCGCCCGCCAGCGCCGCCACCGGGGACGCCCATCCACCGCGCGCATCATGCGGGTCCCGGCTGACCGACATCACCCCGGCGATGGCGCGCCGTTGCGGGCACACCAGCGGCGCGCCGCTCAGCCCCGGCGGAGCATCCCCGGCCTTGAGTTGCAGGTAGCCGTCGCCGTCCACCCCTACGTAGCGAAACGACGCGGCGGACCCGACCGCGGCTACCGCCTCTTCCCGGCGGCCGAACCCCCATGCGTGCGGTTCGCCCGCCCGCCCCGGCTCCTCCCTCGTCAGCGGCGCACAAACGTGGTCAGTCCAGCCGCCTAGGTTCAGCAGCGCCAAATCCGGAAACGGCCAGAACGCCGACGTCGACGCCATGTCCGGGGTCTCGGAACGGGCCTCAACCTGCGCCTCGACCCATTGCGGTGCCACTTCACTCAGTGCCGCGCGCCGATCGGGAACCACGCGGACGGCGTCCAGGCCCGCGACGACATGCGCGCAGGTCAGCACCCAGCCCGGTGCGATGAGCACTCCGGTACCCCGGGTGGCGACGCCATCCGGGGTACCGATCCGGACTACGAAGCGTCGCAGCTGCTGGTCCGCGACCTCGGTGCGCAGCATTGTGGGGTCCCCGCGGCCACTCAGCTCGGGTCCGGCGATGTCCAGGTCAGGGTCACGGTGAGGCTGGCCTCCCCACCGCCCTCGACGAGCAGGCCGGTGAGCTTGCCGGACTTCGCGGTGAGCTTGAGCCCGAACGCCACGCTGGCTTCGGCCGGCTTCACCTTCTGCCATACCTGCGCCAGCTCGGTGGCGATTCCCTCCACGGTCGCCCGCACCCCATCGAAGGACAACGGGCTCGCGTCGCCGATCGTCACCGGCCCCCCGGCATCGCTGACCTCGATGTAGAACTCCGCGCCCCCAGCCGTCACCAGCCGCCGCTCAGCCACGCTGTCCCCTCCTTGCGCACATGATCGGCACGAGTCAATCACAAGCACTATCGCTGAGCGGGCACTTCCGGTTACTTGCCAAGATCCACCCGTCTCCAGGCCACCTGCACGGGGACGGGTGAGCCGCGCCGGCGGGATCGCGTGGCCGGACGTAGTAGGAAACCGCTGGGATACCGTTGTGAAGGACCGGACGGTGTCGGAGAGTCGAGGAACGGTGCACGCCGAGATCACGCTCGTGCAGGGTGATATCACCGGCCAGCGGGTGGATGCCGTGGTGAACGCGGCAAACAGCTCGTTGCTGGGCGGGGGAGGGGTCGACGGCGCGATCCACCGTCGCGGCGGCCCGGCGATCCTGGCGGAGTGCCGCCAGCTGCGGGCGTCGCGTTACGCGGACGGGTTGCCCACCGGGGGCGCGGTCGCGACGACGGCGGGTGAGCTCCCGGCGCGATGGGTGATCCACACCGTCGGCCCGGTATACGCCACATCGGAGGACCGCTCGGAGCTGCTGGCGTCGTGCTACCGGGAGTCGCTGCGGGTGGCCGACGAGCTCGGCGCGGTGAGCGTGGCGTTCCCCGCGGTGTCGGCGGGGGTCTACGGGTGGCCGCTGGCCGATGCCGCGCGGATCGCGGTTGCCACGGTGCGCCATACACCGACCTCGGTGCGTGAGGCCCGCTTCGTGCTGTTCAGCGACGAGGTCCACGACGCCTTCCAGCGCGCCCTCACCGCGCTGCCCTGACCACACCGCAGTTGCTTGCCTGTCTACACGCGGACGACTGTGGAGATCACCGATGCGCAGCACCGCGTCCTGAGCGCGTTTCCAGGCCGCGTATTCGTAGCGCATACCGCGCAGCTCGGTGACCAGGGCATCGTATTGAGTCAGATAGTCACCCAGTACCACTCGGTGATGGGTCGGCGGGAACCGAGATCGAGACCTCGCGGCAGCCACTGCGGCCTCGACTGTCGCTGTACACCGCCCACATCGGGCAGATTCGGTACGCCGAACTGAGCATCCGGGAGCCACCTCATGATGACTGAAAGTTCCCCAGCAGAGCATCGCCGCCCCCGCAGCACCACGCGCCCCGCGACGGTGACCAGCAGGGCCGATGGACGTGATCATCTCATCGGCGAGCGGGGTACGGCGGCCGGGCTGGCGGCGGGCCACGGGGGTACGCCGCGCTCTGCGGGCATCTGGTCGCGGCGGCGCCCGTGGCGACTCCGCCCGGGCCGACATGCTGGGACTGCGAGACAGTACTGCACCGCCCGACCAGGAACAGGTCTGCCCAATCTGCCGGTCGGACCAGCCCCAGCGGCGCCTGCGGTGACCGTCCATCCCGCCGACACTGCGACAGCGGTCCCGGTGCCGGAATCGACGGACACCG
>JALYQB010000458.1 GCA_030856045.1 Actinomycetota bacterium | reverse complement strand
TCGACGCCCGCATCCGGGTCGGCAACAGCCTGCTCGGCACCACCCCCGCGCTGCTGGCGGGAGAGGTGCCGGACGAGGCGTTCAAGGAGCTCGAAGGCGACGACAAGAAGATCGCCGCCGCGACTCGAAAGCGGAACAAGGCCGAGCGCGGCGGCCAGTACCGGCTCGAGGAGGTCGAGTTGGTCCTGCCGAACACTGAGCTGGCGAAGCACCGCGAGCCGCTGCTCACACTCGCCGACGGCGTCGCGACGGTGCGCGAGCAGGCCGACGCATGGCACGCCTACCTGTCCTCGGACGAGCAGCTCCAGCTCCAACGTGCCCAAGCAGATGCGTGGTGCGCGGCATTCGTCTGGAACCTCGCTCCTGACGGCCTGCTGGCCCCCACCTCCGGTGTTGTCCGCGGTTTCCTCACCGCGCCCCGCGGGGTGGACGCCGGAGTGCGCGCGGAGGTCGCCCGTCTCGCCGACGAGTACCGCTTCTTCCACTGGCACTTGGAGTTCCCGGAGGTATTCACGGTCTCAGGCGCGAACGACCGGGACGCCGGCCCGGACGGCTGGACCGGTGGCTTCTCTTGTCTCGCTGGCAACCCTCCATGGGAGCGCATCGCGTTCGAAGACGACGAATTCTTCGGTCAGTGCGCGTCTGAAGTACTTACTGCTGATACCACCGAGCAGCGCAAGCAGCAGATCCAAGAGCTGATTGAGCGCGATACCATAATCGCCCAAAGGTATGAACAGGCGAGACGTTGGATAGCGACGACGGCGAAGTTTATTGGTAACTCAGGTTTGTACCCTCTGGCAGCCCACGGCCGACTCACCACTCAGGCGCCCTTCACTGAGCAATCAGCCAGAATGGTTGCTCCATCGGGACGGTGTGGTGTAATCGTACCAACGGGCGTGCTGACAGATGTTCCGATTAAGGGATTCTGGAAGCACCTATCCTCCGAAGAGCGGCTGCGCGCGGTGATCGACTTCAGCAATGCGAAGGAAATCTTCCCTGGTGTGCACCGGAGCACCAAGTTCTGCATTTTGGTGACAACTGGTGCGGTGCACGAGGAGTCGAAGTCTGGTTCGCTCCGAATCGGAGTATTCCTAGAGGATCCCGGAGAGCTGCAGGACCCTGACCGCCTGTACGATCTGCCCGTTGATGCGCTTTCGATCCTTAACCCGATCACCTTGCAAATGCCGATATGTCGGAGTCGGCGTGACATAGAACTACTGTTGATTATGACTAAGGCTGTGGGTCGTGGAGAGAGGGTCGTGCCATGGGTTGGCTTCACCTCGGAGGGGCATTCAAAGTTCTACCTTAAGGGTGGTTTCAGCACCGCGACGATTCCCTTGTTCGAAGGGAAGATGATGCACCAGTATGATGCGAACTTCGCGACCTATGCGGGGGTCTCTGAATCGGATCGGAGCGCAGGAAAGCCGCGTGGGGTGTCCGTCAACGATAAATCAATTGCCGTTGTTCCGAGGTTCTACTGCGACGCAGTAAATGCCGATAAGTTTCTAAGTCGTAAAAACGAGTCGAGGCCTTGGATTTTCGTCGTCAGAGATTATGTCCGGTCGACTGACGAACATACGGCCATTGCTTCAGTAGTACCCAGGACTGTCCCAATTCAACCACTGAATGGGTTCTCCCCGCCAGCCAAGTCAACTAGTAGTGGAGCCTGGGTCCTGGCCGCGATAAATTCACTTCCGTATGATTATATCGCGAGACAGAAGACCCCCGGGCAACACTTCAACGTGACGATCATGTCGCAAATACCAATACCTGCGGTCGACTATGAATGGATTCAGCTCGTAACGAGATCTGTGGCGAAGTTGACTTATACTACCCCAGGTCTCGAGTCCTTCGCGGTTGATCTGGGCGTCAGTGGTTCGCCGTTCTTATGGCACGAGGATCGACGAGCTCAGATCCGCGCCGAGATAGATGCGCTATTCTTTCGGCTTTACGGTGCCAGCCGGGCGGACGCGGAGTACATTCTCGACACGTTCCCGATCGTAAAGCGTAAGGACGAAACGAAGTACGGCGAATACCGGACGAAACGGCTCGTCTTGGAGGTCTACGACCGGATTGCCGAGGTGATTGCGACCGCCGAGCCGTACCGGACGATCCTCGATCCACCGCCCGGGCAAGGTCCGCGGCACGCGCCCCGGTGAGGGGCTCCGCCCGGCGCGCAACCGGCGATGCAGGCGAATATGGGAAAACCGTAGGAAGGTGTCTGGGTAGTTGCGCCGTTTGCCGGCTCCAATTATCGTTAGAACCGGCGTGTCGCGAGAGCCCGGAGATACTTGGCGACGGCCTCGCGGTAGGCATGCTCGTACGGCGTCAACGAGGTGAGGTCGACGCGTGTCAATGGGATATTCATGTCGGCGTCGTCGGATACGCCTGGAGCGGCCCATGCCTCCCGGACGGCGCCACCCGCGACGATGCGCGATTGCTTAACCATTGTCGCATACGCTTCCCCAACCGTCGGCGACTCCAAAGTGGTCCAGCTCTCGTAGTACGACAGTCGCGACTGCACAGCACGCATTGACTCGGACAACCGCAATCGCTCTTCTGCGGGCCTCGCAGCGTCACGGCGGCGCACTGCATAGGGAAACTCCTTGTAGTCGGCGTAGGTCTGGAACGCCTCGGCGAAGGTGTCCCGGATACGAGAACGCTCCTCCTCGCGGCCCTTGCGGCGGGCCAGCCAGACGCTGACCCACCCGCTGACGAACGCGGCCACCACGCTCGCGGACAACACGATCCCGATCCATCCGGTGATGTCGAGACCGTCATACGAGATCGGCGCGGGAGTTGGTCCAGGGCTCGGCACGGTGGGCGCATCGGGCGCCGGAGGAGCCGCTGTCGCCGACAGCGCCAGGGACTGATACTCGGACTGTGACTTCACGCGGCACTGACCCCGCCCGCGGCAGTTTCGGTTGCCGTGATCGACTCCCACGAGGTTCTGGCAGTGCTACGTCCTGGGACGGGCGACTTGGAGGGGTCGCTGGGGTCGCTGGTGCGACGGTCGTCGGTGGTGTCACCGTGGGGGACCTCGTCACTAACCCACTCGCCCGTCCGCCGCCACCACTCCTCCAGTAGCAGGTGAACGATGATGTGGCCGAGCAGAACCCGGGCACGGTCGCGACGAACCCAGCGCCGCTCAGGGGGGTCCTCTGGGTACCACATGCACAAGGACCCATCGGGGTAGCGATGCCGCGAATCGGCCTGGCCATCAACATGCACAACGGGCACTTCAGCACCGCGATCGAAGACGATGCGGACACGCTGGATTGGCAGGCCCGGTGGCGTGACCCTCACCTCGACGGCGAAACCCCCTCGGTGCCGCCGGTTCGGCTTCACGATCTTGGTGGGGGCGCCGCAGCCTCGCAGCTCGTGCAGGAACAGCAGCCGTCCCACTGGAGTGTCGGTCCAGGGGGGTGGCTGCCAGGGAACGGGGCGCATCAGGAGTGGCCGCCGCCGTACGCACGGGTCGGGGGCACTGCGACAGCTGGCCCGACCAGCCCGAGCGTTCCGGTGGTGACAGGCCGGCGCGACCGGAGAGCCGCTACGGCGGCCGTGAACGGCTCCGACGCCGGGTCATCGACGTAGTCCCAGAACACCTTGGCCAGCGCGGCACGCACCGCATCCTCGTCATCGTCGTGGGCGAGGGCTTCATCGAGGGAAGCCGCTGCCCTGCGCAGGCGCCTCACCGCGTCTTCACGCGGGATGAGCAACTTGATCGACGATGAGACGTGGGCCGGGTCCTCCGTGTCTCCTGCAGCGACGGCGTCGACCGCGTGGCTGAAGAAGGTCGCGAGCGCGTTCGCCAGGTTCTGCCCGCCGGTGATCGCCTCCAGGGCGAGCATCGAGAGGTTGAACGAGGAGAACCCGGGAGTGGAGTACTGCTTGTTCCACGCCTTGGCCAACCGGACGACTCGCCGCCGCATGCGCAGCAGCGCGGTGCTCCCGGTGTTGAGTAGCTGGACGTGCGCCTCCGGGTCCGACGGCTCCCAGGTGTTCTTCTCGAGGTTGGGGATCCACAGACCATCGCCGTCGCGGCGGGTGAGCGCGACGACGAGGTCGACCGTCGGATCCTGGTCCTCCAGGGGCGCGCCGAAGCGAACCTTCGGACCGCGCTTCGACCTACCGCACGACCCCTTTTCGTAGGTTTCTCGGATGCGCGGGCCGAGCAGCTTGCACAGCTCGGCCGTCACGTCCTCCGGCGCCTCGCCGCCGCCTTCAGGCCCCAGCTTCGGGTAGCACCGCCGGTCCAGGACCAGCCCGCCGTCACCATCGGAAACCGGATGGTTGACGGTGAACTGCGGGATGGAGCCGCTGGCATAGGTGCGTAGCGCACCGGGGAACGTCGAGGCGATGTCCCGGACGAGACGCAGCCGTTCCCGTGCTTCCGTCAGTACCGTGTCGGATGCGGCAATTGCCGCTCGGACGTCGTCGAGAATGCTAACCGTGTAGCCCATGGTGGAAGTCCTAACATGAGGGGGTGACGCTCTCGCGTCGAGCGACGGGTGTCGCTCACCCTGACTTGACGGCACACCGCGCCTGACCGTCCGGCTGTTAACGTCAGCAATGAGGCTTATTCAGCGATCTTGAGCAGAGAATCATCTCCGCAGCTCAACCGTGGTCTTACAAGATCCACTGGGGCCTCCTGAATAACCCTCAATGGTCGGCACCGCACCCAGGACGGAGGACCAGCTACTCGCCGCGGCACTCCCTGCACACGGTCCCGGCGGCACTGAATTGGGAGCGATGCTTGGTCAGCCAGCACTCGGTACAGGTGCGCTCCGCGTGCAAGGTGCAGCCGCAGTGCCCGGCGGGACATGTCGGCTGGCCGCACTGGTCGCAGCGTGTGGAGCCAACGGAGTCGAAGTCGTCGTTGCAGTACTCGCAGGTCCACCAGCGCGAGGGGGCCAGCGTGCCAGTATGTGGCCGCGGTGGCGCGAAGGGCTGCCAGGCGGCCCGGTCAAGGACTGCGATCGCGACCATCCATCCGTCGATCGCCGCACAGTCGCCGTACAGTAGGTCGCTGGTCGAGCCGTTGCGATAGGCGATGTGTGTGTCGCGCCGAGACGTGCCCTTGGCGCGCAGCGCGGCGGCCACCACCGGAGTGCCGGACTGGTCCGAGCCACGCGCGGGAGGAGCCATTCCATGACCGATGGAGAAGTCGACGATCCCGTCCTGGTTGAGGAGGAACACGGTGCCGGGGCTCGTCAAGTGCTCGGCAGTCCGCACGCAGCACGCGGCCCGCGATGCCTGCGAAGCGCTGTACAAGGTCACCACGTCGTCTGCGGTCGGGCCCCGTGGGCCGATGAGCGGGTTGACCACGGTGTCGGGCAGAAGCACGCGCCCGGCGAATGCGTCACAGGAGGCTTCTTCGAGTTCCTCGGGATCGGTGGCGGCATGCAGAGTCCTGAGCAGCTCGATGTCGTTGCGCTGGATGTGGTGTCCGATCTCATGGAGTGCGGTGAACTGCTGCCGCCGCCGGCTGGCGGACCGAGCGACGATGATGGTCGGAGGATCGGTGTCGCCGCGGTAACCTCCGGCCACCGAGCAGTCGTCGGTCGTCGTCGACGCGTCGACCACCATGCGGATCGCTGGTTCGCCCCAGCCGTCTACGGTCGCGAGGGCATCTTGGCGCAGCGCCTCTGCAACACCCGGTGTAGCCGCCTCGAGAGCGGACAGCATTGCAGCAGCCTGGCGTAGGGCGTGGCTCCGAAGGATGCTCACGACATCCTCGTCTGCTCCGCGTCGAGGTAATGCCGTATCCGGTCCCGCCACGAAGGAACGCTCGTCCCCGTCTGTCTAGCTGCCATGGCCAGCGTTCCGTAAGCGATCTGCCGGCGCACATCTGCGTCGTCAAGACCGTGCAGTCGGCGTCGGTTCCGCAGGGTTGGTCGCCATCGAGGATGGTCCAATTCCTCGACCAGCTCAGCCGGTGGAGCAGGTGCGGCGAGCAGGTCGTCGGCGTCGACACCGTAGCGATCAGCCAGCGCCTCAGCCTGCTCGGTGCTCAGCGGCCTCCTACCGCGAAGCAGGTCCCACACAACTGGCAGGTTCACACAGAGCAGGCCGGGTAGCTCGGCTAAGTCGACCCGGTCGCCCAGTACGTCACCGGGAACGCGTGGTGCTGGAGCAGCGGATGGCGTCCAGCTCGCGTCCGCGAGCAGCTCGAGCGTGTCGGCCAGCGCTGCCTGGACTCGCGCAGCAGTGTCGAAGGGCGACACGACCGGCAATCCGACGCGTGTGCCGGCCGGAGGATCGACGCTGGAACCTCGCTGCAGGGCAGTCAACGCTTGCACCGTGCTCGCCTGAATCGTCTCGAGGTAGGTTTCGAGCACGCGCAGCGGCACCGCACGCGCCAAGCCTGCCCAAACCGCAACTGCGACCTGGAGCACGGAGCCGTCCGGCTCGAGGACCAAGGAGCGGTCGTCGCCGACAGCGGGGTCGACGCTCACCGGCGCGGCGAGCAGGCCACCTACCCCCGTTTCCAAGACGACGACCAGAACGGTGGCCTCGTCCCATCCGGCGCGCCACAGCTGCCCTGGCGCCGGATCGGGTACGGGATCGATTGCGGCGCCGCGGACTGCCGCGAGCAACGCTGGTCCTGCGCTTGCCTTCCTCGCAGCGGCGAGCAGCCCGGCGGGCACGCCTACGTCGCCGCCGTCAATGTCGCTCACCGAACCCGTCCTCCTCCCGAAGCAGGCGTCGTCACTTGTCATCTCGGTCTGACGAGACAACTGTTGGGTCGTCCGGTCGACGTGGCCGCACGTCAAGCATGCACAGGTTCTGCACCGCGAGCATGACCGTGTCTCGCTCCGTCTCCGCACCGAGCATGGCCCGCAACCGCTCCTTCAACGCCGTCGTATGGCGATAGGTCTCGCTACGCCCGCGGCTGAGGGCCGTCATCTGCTCCGCGATCGGACGGTGCATCACCGGAATGAGCCGGCGCTCGTCCGCTGACAGCTCGTCGAACACTTCGTGAGCTCGGAGGCTCGCCTCGGCAGCTGCGTTCTGCTGCTCCAGGACTGTCGCGGGATCCTGCAACCCGGTGGCGGCGAGGTTCTGCTTGGGGGCCTCCGACAGCTCCTGCTCACGCGGGTCGATCGCCATTGGGAACCGTCGCGCGAACACGCTGGTCAACGTCGCAGCGTCGATGCTCCCGCCCGCGGTGCTGAACACCGCGACGAGCACGCGCCGCACGGATGCGGCATCGGCGAACGGCGCGCGCCTGGTCTCGGACGTCCACCGCGGCACCACCACGTCTGTGACTCGCCAGGCCGCCGCCACCAGATTCTCGAACGGCTCGCCCGAGGGATCACCACCGTCGAGAAGCCGCCACCATCCCGCGCCGGGCTCGCGACTCGGTACCTGCTCGAACGTCTCCGGGGAGCTCGCCAGGACCTTCTCGATCCGGCGCCGCATCGCCCCTCGGTCCGTCTCCCGGGCCACGTCAACCAACCAGTGCCGGACCGATGTGCGTAGCAGCTTTCCCATCACCTCATCGTCCGGCGCCTGCGCCAGCAGCATCGCGGTCACGGCCCGGCCCTTGGCCGCGAAGAACTCGCCGACCAGATCCCACACTACTTCTTCGGTCCAGCCGCCACCCGGGCGAAGCTCTGGGAACCGCCGAGCCTCGGAGCGCGTCAGCCGGAACAGGAGCTGAAGGCAAGCATGGCCGAACCCGCCGTTGGACTGAAGTTCAGCGAACGCTGACACCAATCATCCTGCCTCAATCCAGTCCGGCTGTAGCGACGGGAGGATAACGTAATGGAAGCGCTTCCAGATCACGCGTCGACCGGCGCCAGGTCCTGCGGTGCGAGCAGCACTCGCAGGCGTTGCAGGGATGCGTGCCCATCGGCGACGACGTTGTGTAGCCCTCCCCGGTCGACAGCGCGGATGGCCCGCTGAACTTGGTGAGGCATGCGGTGGACCTCGGCAGCGTCCACTGCGGCGCGCAGCGACTCCTCGGCGCCGTCCGGTTCACGAGCGGCGACGAGGACTTGTCCGGCAGTGACCCGTTCGATGATGTGCCATTGGGGTGCGACGGGCTGGTCACCAGGGTGTTCGATGCGCAGGAGCCGAACCGCCTCGGCGGGGCGGTGGGTGGAGAGCAGCCCGCGGAGGTGGATCTCCCGGAACGTGAACGGGTTGAACAACATTCCGCGCCCGCTGTCGTGATCGAGCAGGTCACGGTAGATGTCCACGGCGTGGTCGAACAACGCGGAATCACCTCGTTCTCCTGCGGCGCGGGCCAGCAACGCGTAGGCGGTGCCTTGGCCCTCCGAATCGAGCGAGATGTGCGTCGCATGGTGGAGCCGAGCGACAGCGGCGGCGGTGCGGCCGGCCTTACGAAGCTCGTTGCCGTGCATCCGCAGCGTGCGTGCGAGAAACGCATTGTCGTCGAGCCGCTCGGCGACCATGAGCGCCTTGCTCGTCCAGCCCACCGCGGCCACCAGTCGTTCCTCGGGGAGCACGGTTCCCAGCGACACCCCGAGTGCGAGTCGGGCATGGCCGAGCAGCACGAGGGTATCCCGCTCGGTGCGGCCCTCCGCGGCGCGAGCCTCCAGCCGAGCCACCAGGGGCCACAGCTTGTTCACGGCCTCGACGGCGCGTCCGGCTTGACGAGCGATCTCTGCCAGCCGAAGGGTGGAGTCAGCGAACTGCACCATGGCGGCGAAGTCGGCGTCGTTGTCGTCGGCCTCGGTCACTCCGAGCACGTGCATGGGCAGCCCGAGGGTGCGGGCAATCTTGCGACGGGTGGTCACGTCGCTGATCGTCCGGCGCCCGGTTTCGATCATCGAAATGTAGGTCTTGTCGAAGCCCAACAGCTCAGCGAGCTTGTGCTGGCTGAGCCCGTTGATCCGCCGGTAGACGCGCAGGATCCTCCCCAGGTCCCGGCTGGCCAGCGCGGGACCCGCCTGCGGGCTGGCCCACAGCCACACCGCTGGCGCCAGCCGGCGGGCCGGTACCGAGGAAATGCGGGAAGCACCGACGTGGCAGGTCGGGCAGAGCGGCTCAGCTGCGAGACGGCTCAGCCCGACTCCGCAGGCTTCGCAGCACCGGTCGCTCACTGATCTTCTATCCGACCGTCTCCGGGGCGACATGTCGCAGCCGCTCGAACCAGGTGGCGATGACACGCTTGTAGTCCCCCGGCATCACCAGCTCGGGCACTTCGTGCTCGGTGAACAGGCCGATCTTGCTGTGCTCGTGGCTGAGCACCGGATCGACCCAGACCGCGCCGGTCGGATAGCAGCCGTATGCGACGACGAACACATACCGACCGGGGCAGACGTGGTACATCCACGCGTCCAGTATTGGGCCGGTGGCGATAGACCAGCGGGTCTCCTCGGCGATTTCACGGGAGACGCATTGCTGCGGTGTCTCCCCGAGCTCGATCCGACCGCCGGGTAGTTCCCACTCCGCCCGCTCGTTCTCGAGGAGCAGCACCCGCCCGTCACGAACCACGACCCCCTTGATCGACACCGGGAAGGTGCCTGGTGAGGGATCAGGCTCGACCATCGCTGCTGCCTCCACATGGAGTCGTCGACCGCTCGCCCGGCAACGTAGCACCGCTCGGGGCGACACACGCTGCGACCGAACGGTAAGCGGGGGTTGACAGGTTGTCACTGGACTTCGTCGGCGGGCTCGGTTGAGCTGGATGCACCGAAACCCGACAGGTGCGGAGGTGACCCGCGATGCAGGACCACATCGAGCACTACCGGGTAGACCTGTGCGCGCCGGACGTCGACGTCAAGCTGGCATCCGCGCTGACCGAGCGCGGGATCGCTCTCCTCGACGGCATCTCGGACGCGGGCTCGCTGCTGCATCTGGTGCGGCGATTCGCTGTCGTCGTGCCACACCATCACAGCGCCGCCGACGGTGTGACCACACTCGTCGATCGGGGTGTCACTGCTCGCAGTGGGCTGCACGGGTTCACCGCGCGCGCCCTGTCGCCGCACACCGACGGCGCCGGGCTCGATGATCCCCCGGCTGTGCTGCTGATGACGTGTAGGCAGCCGGCGACCAGCGGTGGCGAGTGCCTGCTCGTCGACGCCGCAGCGTTGCACGATGACCTCGCCCGCAACGACCCCGACGCGGTGCGGGCGCTGTCCGCCCCCCGCTGTGCTTTGTTCGGCGGTGCAGCCGGGCACCTCGGCTCGGTGTTCACCACCACCCCCGACGGGCAGGTGCAGGTGCGGCTACGCATGGACGACCTCGCCCGGTTCGCCCCAGCAGCGGCGCGGTGGCTGCCCACGCTGCGCGCCGCGATCGACCGCAACACCATCACGATCCGCCTGAGACGCGGGCAGGGCTACGTGCTGCACAACCACCGCTGGCTACACGGTCGTCGCGCCTTCGCTGGGCAACGACTGATGTACCGCGTCCATGCCGAGCCGGTGGCGCACCTGGAGATTCCCTCCGGATTCGGCGTCCTGTCCCGACCGGCATCACCGAGCAGCGCGGCCTGACCAGTTCGCATCGCAGCCGTTCCGACCCATGCCAGGAGGTTCCACGATGACACCCGCGGCTGTCCTGTTGCGCAGCCTGAACACGATCTCGGTGACCTGTGTCGCCGACGGCAAAGCCCATGAGATCACCGATTACGCGATGGCCGCGGGCCACGCAGCCCGCGCCGGCAACTACTGTGCGTTGTGCGGGCACCGGGTCACGCCCGCGCCGCTCGTCGAGCCCAGCGGCGCCCCCTGCCGGGACTGCCTGGTGACGCTACGCGCAGAGCGGCGCCCGGAGTCCCGTCACGGACGCAACCCAGACCGGCACCGCCACACCATCCCGGACCGCGGGCTGAGCTGGCTGCGTGGCCTGCTCCACGCCCCTATGTCACCGACCGCCCCACCTGCGCCTTCCCCTCGGCGGGCCGTCGGACCCCAACCGCGGCGGGACCGGAGTTGACCCCGACCTCCTCCGGCCCCGCCGCATCCAAGTCCACCCGGCCAGCATCGTGATCAGCGAAGCGGACGCGATCCGCACCTACCCCGAACTCGCCCAGCTCGTCGCTATCCGCGACGCCGGATGGCGATTCCTATCTATCGTCGCTGACGGGCAGCTCGACGGGCTCGTCGGCGCACGGCACTGGCCCGGCCACACCGACGCCCTGTGGATCTACGACCGCACCGACACCCTCGCTGTGCGGCTGCTTGCCGACGCCCCCGGTGCACGAGGTGGCCTCATCTGGCGACGCTCGGGTGCATTGTCCGACACGGCCGCCGCGCTGCTCGAACTACCCGCACCCGACGAGGAAGGTGCTCCCAGCCTCATGCTCGCCCGTCCCTGGATCGAGCGTCCACCACCGATCCCGACGCTCACCACCCTCCGGATCCCGGCTGAGCAACCCCCTATACCCGCGGACCCGCGCCGCGAGACTCGGCGGGCAGGTGGGGTCAGGTGTTCTCTTCGGTCAGACCGTGCAGCTGCACCGTGACCGCGGCGTGCTGACCGACACCTACCACTGCGCCTGCGGCGCGGTCACCGACCACGCCGGCCGTTGGCACGGTCGCAACGCCCGTCGATCCGTCGACCCGGTCGGGCTGCGCCGCGGACGTGCAACGCCGCAGCCCGTCCGCGCGCGGGTGGCGGCGGACGTAGCCCCTCACCCCGGCGCCCGCCGCCACCCGCGTTCCACCGTTAGCCGTTCGACATGAACGAGGCCCTTGACCGAGTCCGTGACCTGTGTCGCGCCGGGTTCAGCTTCCTGGCCCACCGCGACGAGGACGGCGAGGTCGCCACCCTGCAAGTCACCCGCATCCGTGCCACATCGAGACCGTGCTCATCCACGGTGAGCACGATGCGCTCGCCGCCCGCTGTCGCGACGAACCCGCGCCGCCGTGGTCTGGCACCAGGCCGGCGCTACCGCCGACGTCATCGCCGAACTGCTCGACCTCCCCACCCCCAGGCACCCACGGCGCACCCACTCTTGCCCGCGCAACACCCTCCGAGCTCTGGATCCCGCGGTGACAACGGACCACCGGCTGTTAGGCGTCTCTCGGGGTGAACACCTGGGAGGGTGTTGACGACGTTGCGGCTGCGCGTGACGGGTCCACCGCGAGGGTGTGGTCTCGGTGTTCGTGTGCGACGCCAACGCGATCATGGATGAGATCCGGCCAGGTCGGGGGGTGATCGCCGGGCGTGGTGGCTGTGCACGTTGGCGGATGCGCGTAGTACCCGGTGTTCGGCTTGCCAGCCGATCATCGGTCGGCCAGGGTGCAACACGAACTCCCCCTGTCCCGGCGGCGGCTCATCGGGAAGCCTTGCCACCATGACCGAAGGT
>JALYQB010000457.1 GCA_030856045.1 Actinomycetota bacterium | reverse complement strand
TCGACGCCCGCATCCGGGTCGGCAACAGCCTGCTCGGCACCACCCCCGCGCTGCTGGCGGGAGAGGTGCCGGACGAGGCGTTCAAGGAGCTCGAAGGCGACGACAAGAAGATCGCCGCCGCGACTCGGAAGCGGAACAAGGAAGAGCGGCGCGACCAGTACCGGCTCGACGAGGTCGAGGTGGTACTGCCGAATACCGAGCTGGCGAAGCACCGCGAACCGCTGCTCACACTTGCCGACGGCGTCTCGACCGTGCGCGAGCAGGCCGACGCCTGGCACGCCTACCTGTCCTCGGACGAGCAGCTCCAGCTCCAACGTGCCCAGGCCGATGCGTGGTGCGCAGCGTTTGTCTGGAACCTCGCTCCTGACGGCCTGCCGGCACCCACCTCCGGTGTTGTCCGCGGGTTCGTCACCGCACCTGGTGGGATGGACGCCGGGGTGCGCGCCGAGGTCGCCCGCCTCGCCGGTGAGTACCGCTTCTTCCACTGGCACCTGGAGTTCCCCGAGATCTTCGCCGTGTCCGGCGCGGACGACCCTGCTGCGGGGGCGGAGGGTTGGACCGGAGGCTTCTCGTGCCTGCTCGGCAACCCACCGTGGGAGCGGGTGAAGCTGCAGGAGCAGGAGTTCTTCGCGGCTCGCGACCCGGAGATCGCCCAAGCCCCGAACAAGGCCGCCCGGCAGCGGCGCATCAATGCCTTGCTGACGAGCGAGTCCCCGGCCGACAAGACGCTGCACCGGGCGTACCTGGACGCGAAGCACCACGCGGAGGGTGACAGCGCGCTGCTGCGCACGTCGGGGCGGTACCCGCTCACCGGGCGCGGTGACGTCAACACCTACGCCGTGTTCGCGGAGACCTTCCGCGCCTTGACTGGTCCCTACGGCCGCTCCGGCGTCATCGTCCCCACCGGCATCGCCACCGACGCTACGACCCAGTACTTCTTCCGTGACCTCGTCGAGAGCAACTCCCTTGCCGCGCTGTACGACTTCGAGAACGCCGCTCCGATCTTCGACGGCGTGCACCGCAGCTTCAAGTTCGCGCTACTCACCGTCGCCGGCCGGGCGACCTTCGAGCCGGCCGCCGACTTCGCGTTCTTCCTGCAGGATCCTGCGCTGATCGAGACGGCGTCGTTCACGCTCACCCCGGAGGAGATCACGCTGCTCAACCCGAACACCGGCACCTGTCCGGTGTTCCGCTCCCGCCGTGACGCCGAGATCACCCTCGGCATCTACCGGCGGGTGCCCGTGCTCGTCAAGGAAGGCGACCCCGACGGCAACCCGTGGGGCGTCAAGTTCATGACGATGTTCCACATGTCGAACGACTCCCACCTGTTCCACACCCGCGAGGACCTCGAAGCCGATGGCTGGTACCTCGACGGTAACGTCTTCATCCGAGGCGACGAGCGAGCCGTCCCACTTTACCAAGCCATGATGACTGACTTCTTCGATCATCGCAATGCTGATGTGGTGCGAAGCCCGACCGCAAAGCAACGTCTCCAGCAGCCCTCCTACTTAAGCAATGCAGACCGCCTCGATTCATCACGCCTAGCCATGCCATTCTACTGGGTCAAAGAGACGCAGGTCGACCTGTCTCTGCATACGTGGCTCATTGGTTACGGCGACATCACCAGCCCGACAAACGAGCGGACTCTCGTGCCTTCAATAATCCCGATGGCCGCCGTGGCGAACGCCTTCCCGCTCTTAGATGCACAGGTAACTCCGCCAGCACGAGTGGGACTGATAACCTGTCTATCATCCTTCGTAGTGGATTTCTGTGCGAGACAGAAATTCGGACGCACGAGCTTGAACTTCTTCTTTGTTCGCCAGTTTCCTGTCCTGTCTCCATCGAATTTTCACAGCCCGGCAGTATGGGACAGGACCGTGATGACTCTTGACTGGTTGATCGATCGGGTCCTCGAACTCTCCTATACCGCATGGGATATGGAGCCTTTCGCCATAGACCTTGGCGACGACGGGCCTCCGTACTGTTGGGACTGGGAGCGCCGCACTGTCCTGCGCGCCGAGCTCGACGCAAGCCTTTTCGTGCTCTATGGCGTTGGCCGGGATGACGTCGACTACATTCTTGACACGTTTCCGATCGTCAAGCGGAAGGATCAGGCGAAGTACGGGGATTATCGCACGAAGCGGCTGATCCTGGACGTCTACGACCGGATGGCCGATGCGATCCGGACCGGCGAGCCGTACCAGACGATCCTCGATCCGCCGCCCGGGCATGGTCCGCGGCACCCGGCAAGGGAAGGAGGCTGACGCCCGTGCAGGCGAAGGAGACGACGCTCGAGCATCTCTTGGAAGGGCAGAAGCAGTACCTCGTTCCGCTGTACCGTCGACGCCACTGCACGGACCGGCAAGATCTATGTGGGACACATGGGACCGCACCTCCCGACTCCCGAGTCCTGACACCAGCCGCAGTGGGGTGTGCGATCGCCGTCGGTCGTGGCGTAATTGGGAGATGGCGTGAAACGTCGCTGTCGGGACATCTTGCCAAACAAAGAAGAAACTGCGGCGCCCGCGTTGACAGCTGCTTCCCCGAGATCCAGGGATGTTTCGCCTACTCGATCGTGATTTCAGGCAACGAGCGTCGCAACAACCGAGTCGCACCCTGGCCCTCATCGCGGGTCATTGCCACCCAGCACGGGCAGCGGCTGAGATCGATGTCGTGCGTTGCGCAGCTCAGCACGCCCAAAATCCGCAACCCGGTCGCCAGCTCCCGCATTCCGCCAAGTTGCTCGCCGACATACGTCCGCGCGCACGCTGCTGCCACGTCTCGGACGATCCGAGGACCTGTCGGGAGGATCAGGTCAACGACGTCGGCGGTCAACTGGCGTGCCCCCGCGCGCGCTCGCAACAGAGCATCGGCAATGTCAGCCAGCTGCCTACAATTCCGTACGGTTGCGCGTGCCTCGAACTCATTCCACCGACGCGCACCGACCAACTGCCGCGCCCTCCGCCGCGCCTCGCGCTGCCAGTCATGGTCGGCAACTGAATCAGCGCCCGTTCCAGGACCGACGAAACCGCATCACGGCCAGCGGACATCCGGCGTTCTTCGAGCGTGCGAGCAAGCCAGCCTCGCTCCCCGCAGAAGCGGTGGACGTGGCACTTGGTGCGCCAACCCTCGGTCCGGAACTCGTTGCCGCAGCGCGAACCATCGACGTTCGTGCCGTCGCAGTGAACCAACCGACCCGAGCGTCGCCCCATGCATCCGAGCGTGCGCGACGAAGCACGCTGCGTCACTCGCCAAGCCGGGTGATCCACCCAGCCGGACAGAAATCACTCGATGCCCAGCCGGTGCCGCTCCGCCAGCACGATGCGCTGCTCGATCGGCACCGCCTCGTCGTCGAGCACAGTGGGGCGATGCTCGGACACATCCACGGCTCGCGCATCAGCATCCTTGGCATCGCTCTTGCGGGCGAACTCGTCGAACAGCAAGCTCTTACGTTCCTGAATCTCCCGCAGCCGCTCGTCGACGCTGCCCTTGGCCAGCAAGCGGTGCACCTGGACCTTACGGATCTGCCCCATCCGGTGAGCACGGGCGATCGCCTGCTCCTCCATGCTCGGCTTCCACTGCGGTTCGGCGAGGATCACCACGGAGGCCGCCTGGATGTTGAGCCCGACCCCACCCGCTTCGATCTGGCTGAGGAGTACGGCGTGGCCTTCGCGGCGGCTGAACTCGTCGATCAGGTCCAGGCGCGCCGACGACGAGACCGAACCGGTGATCGTGCCCACCGCGACCTGGTCGAGCCTGGACCCGATGGCGTCGAGCACCCCGAGGAAGTAGGAGAACACCAGCACCTTGAGCCCGTCCGCCTCCGACTCCTCGATGATCTCGCGGAGCCTGTCGAGCTTGGCCGAGTCGGCGGAACGGAAGGCGGCCTGGCGCATAGCCATGAGGTTGCGAGACCGGACGGCGTCCCGGTACGCGGCGTCATCGCCGGAGCTGAGCTGCACCCAGTCCTCGACCTCGATCCGATCGGGCAGCTCGGTGAGCACATCCTCCTGGTTGCGCCGCAGGTACACGGCAGCGACGGCGCGCCGGAACGCTCGTGCGCCGGCAACCGCATCGCTCGCGTCGACCCGCCGTGCCACGGCCGGTTGGAGGTAACCGACGAGCTGACGAAACTCTTCCACCCGGTTCTCCAACGGCGTCCCGGTGAGGAACAGGACCCGTTGGGCGTTCCCGGCCGCCGCGGCGACGATCTTCGACCGTTGCGCACCGGGATTCTTCACGTAGTGTGCCTCGTCCACGACCAGCATCGCGACCTCCGCAGTGCGAACATCGGTCAGTGCCCCCAAGGTGCCGAAGGTCGTGACTGCGATGCCGCCGACCTGTAACCACCGCCGACTTGCGGCGTCACGATCGGCCCCGTGGAGACTGTGGCTGTCGAGCCGGGTGTGCTTGACGATCTCGTTGAGCCAGTTGATCTGCACGCTCGCCGGGCAGACCACGAGGAACCGGCGTTGTCCCTGTGCGGCCAGGTGTGTAAGTGCAGCGAGGGCCTGCACCGTCTTGCCCAGCCCCATCTCGTCGCCCAGGAGTGACTTCTCCTGGTGGAGCGCGTACTGCGCCCCGAACACCTGATAGCCGCGGAGGGTCGCCGTGAGCAGCCTCGTGTCCAGCGGGGTCGCGGTGATCTTCTGGTGCAGCTCTGACGGGACGAACCCTCGCGCGGCGTCCTTGTCGTCGCCCTCGCCTGCACCGCCAACCGTGGAGAGCAGCGCGTTGAACGATGCCGCGTCAGCGGCGTAGTCGCGCCAGAGCTGCTCCGGGGGGTGCGAGCGCGGATCGATCTGAGTCTCGTGCTGCCGAACCGCCTGCTGCAGCGACACCACTCGCGGATCGGCGAGGGCGGCGTCGAGCCGGGCGAGCGCTTCGAGCGCAGCCCGCTTCTTCCGGCGACCGGAGAAGGCCATCGACATGCGGCTGCCCGCTCGCTCGGCGTCCGCCACCAGCGGCGGCGTTCCGGCCACGAACTGCTCCAGTGGTGTCCGCAGCGCGGCGAGTGCCCCGTCCGCATACCGGATGGCGGCGAGGGTAGCGAGCAGCTGTGTCTGACCGGGGTCACGCCGGTCGACGTCGAAGCGGGTCTTCGTATCGCGTACGACCTTCTCGGCAGATCGCCGCGCCGCAGTGGTGATCCGCTCCGCGGTGTGCGGACCGATGCCCCTTACCGAGTGCAGATGGTGAGGCGCAGCACGCAACACGTCCGCGACGGTCCGGTAACCCGCCTGCTCCAGCGCCCTGAGTCGGGTGCCTTTCCCGACCACATCCCGCAGCGAGCCGATCGGCTGTTCCCGCAACCGCGCCTCAACCTGATCCGCGTTGAGCGCAGCGACTTGCTGCTGAGCGAGATGCCGCAGTGCGGCGGGCGCATCGAGCAGTTGGGTGGCGCGATCTGCGAATGCGCGCACGCTCGCGACAGTGGCTCGCGCTGCTGTGCCGACCTTAGACTTGGCCTCGGCGAGTGCCGCTTCATCCATCGGCGACCGCGACGTCCCGGACGGCGGCGTCGCCCCACGGTCGGTTCCGGTCACGTCGCCTGCTTCTCGTATACGGGGCGCAGCAGGTCGATCAGCTTGCCGATCTCGTCGCTCGTCCGAACCTGTGCGTGGATGTATCGATTGGTGCCGCCGACCACCAGACCCGAGTTGACTTGGCCGAAGTCGAGTCCGTGGACGTACACGCTGAGGTGGTCGGAGTGGATGAGCAGATCGCACAGCTTCCGCTGGGCGAAGTACTTGAGACATCCCGCGCGAGACCGCCGGGTGACATCGGGGCCCAACTCGTGGAACGCGCTGTCCAGCGCCTCGTAGACCGGCTTCAGGGTTGAGCTGAGCTTGTCGAGGTGCTCCTCGATCGGGACCTCGACCCCCGCAGGGAGCTCTCGAGCAAGGTCAACGAACGTGTGGCCCTCCGCAGTGATCCAGTACAGCGGCCCCTGAACCGGCGACGTCTTGCCAGCGGCCTCCTCGAGGATGATCCGAGCAAGACCGGTCGGCGTGTACGTCGATCCATCGAATGCCCACTGCAGCGGCGCCGCGGAGTCGTCCTGCCAGGTCGCGGTTCGACGGGATGGTTGCTCGCCCAACCACGGCTCGATGATGGTCTGCAGCTCCGCGCTCGGGGCGCGGAACTCGAGCGTCGTGCCAGGCGCCAAGGCGCCGGCCTCAATGAGACGTGCGACCGCGGTGACCTCACGTTGCCGCGTCTGCTTCTCGGTCCGCTGCTGGCGGGCCTCATTGACCTCAGGGGATAGGACGAACTCCTCCACCCCAGGGGGCGGGTAGTGCTGGGAGACGGTCAGCAGCACCTCGTTAGTGGTGCGGTACGCGTGGAATGCGAGCAGCCGCACGTCGAGACCGAGCTGCTGGTGCAAGAAGACCACCGTGGCCGTCACGGTCTTCGGGAACCCGGTAGCCATGAGTACGAGCCTCGGGAGGCGCAGCGACTCCTCGATGATCTCGGCCCCCTCCTCGAGCCACTCCTCGAGCTCGGCTTCCGCGGTCTCCGGGTCGACCATCTCACCGCGCCGACGCGTCAGGTATTCCGCGTGCACCTTCACGAGGTGGTCGCGAGTGAAGCGCGACACCAGCGCTGCATACTTGAGTGCCTGCATCTCGGCGGTGTCCGGGGCCTTGTCACGCTTGAGCTCGACAACGATGAGCTGTCCCGCACTGTCAAGGGCCAGGACGTCGAGGCGGTCCCGCTCCAGCGCGCCGCTGCGCGCGGCCCACCGCCCGAACTCGAAAGCCACGATCTTGACGTCCGGGCCGAGGACCTGTGGGTGCGCGATGACCCACTCCTGCAGGTGCTGCCGCTCCTTGAACCCCGCGGCGGCCAGCCCGATGGGCTCCGCCGCTGTAGCGGTCGCGCCGGACACTGTGAAGACCATCTCATCCCTCATGGTCGTCACCCTTCCTGGCAGCAGGGGCGACCTCAAGCCGACAAACGGCTCGGATGGCGCGATGGCGTCGGCTACCGGCTAAGATCACCGCTGCGTTCGACGTCATGGCAGTGGGCACTCCCGCACCCCGTTGCTCAAGCACATGCGCAGACGTACGAGCGGGGGATTCATACCTTCATGTGGAACTGGCGAAGTACACTTGGCGCGGTGGAGGCGGCCACGCGCGACAGCTCCCATGCTCCACTGTTGATGTTCGCTTTCTTGTCGAAACCCAGCCACTGCCCGTTCATGCTACGACCTGTGGGATCAACCAGTAACTGGATCGCACCGTGGTACACGGCGCCCTTGTAGTACCCGGTCGGCGATGTGCGCTCCATCCATGTCCCGGTCAGTACTGAACCGTCGACCACGAGATCAACGGTCAGCACCGACTCCAGTGAGTTCGGAAGACTCTGGCCGGAGACGCGGTCGCCACGCTGGCGCAACACCACGTAGTGTTCGCCCGCGAACTGCTGCCCACGACCGTCGCTGTAATAGATGTACTTGCTGTGCCACACGCCCCCGACAGATCCTTCCCCAACCGTCGGGCCCGTTGTCTCGACGGGATCAGGCTCGGCATTCGCGATGCCCGGAGTCGACGCCGCCAAGGTCAGTCCGGCTCCGAGTTTGAGCAGCAACGCGCGACGGTCGATCGTGCCGCCGTCCTGCTGTGCCCAGATCGCGCCGAGCCGGGCGAGTTCGTGCATGTCGATCTCCTCGAGTCGCGCGGACCAGGCGTCGAGGTTCGGTGCGATGCCGGATGACGCCTCCTGCAGAGTGGCGCTGCCGTCGATCGTGGGCAAGTCATCGAGCAAGTGGCGCGCGACCTGCGCTTGGTCTCGGTGGCGGAAGTCGGCACCGTCGGCCAGCAGGTCCGCGACTTGGCACTCGTACAGCTCGGCGAGGCGCGCGAGCACCTCCAGCGACGGCGCGTAGCCCGTACGACTGGGCCAGTTCTCCCAGTAGGAGATGCTCTTGAACGTCTTCGGGTCGGCGGGCCACCGTGCGTTCCAGCGGTCGGCGGCCTCGCGCTGGCTCCACCCGTGCGCGAGACGCAGCGCGACCCGGGAGTTCACCCGGTAGCGCTCGCGGAAGACCTCCGCGACCTCGGCCCAGGTGCGCTGCTGGTCACGCAGTGATGCCGCCAGCTGGCGCTGCTCCTGCCGAACGCTTCGTACCCGCTCCGCCACCGCCCACCGCCTCAAGACGAGACCTCCCCGTACTGCGGGGAGATCATGCGGCCACAGATCGTAGCGCCGCGGGGTGGGTTCGGCGTCGTCGGTGGTGGAGGGTCGTCCCCGCAACGACGCGCGGTTCGACAGGGAGGAACGCCGACATGCTCCGCAGCACTGATCCAGGCCGGGCCCTCTCGTGACAGCCCGGCGACCTCACTCGGCCCGGCACGCGACGCCCCGCCCGAGAACGTGGATCACCGACGCTGCGGACAGCGACACTCGGCACCGTCACGGGATGCCCTGGTGGGCGGCGCGGATCCCGCCTCGCTGGCACACCTGCCGGCCGCAGACCGTGCAGCTGCACCGTGACCGCGGCGTGCTCACCGGCACCTTCCACTGCGCCTGCGGCGCGGTCACCGATCACAGCGGCCGTTGGCGCGGCCGCAACACCCGTCGATCCGTCGACCCGGCCGGGCTGCGCTGCGGACGTTCAACGCCGCAGTCCGTCCGCGCGCGGGTGGCGGCGGACGCAGCCCCTCACCCCGGCGCCCGCCGCCACCCGCGTTCCACCCGGAGCCGTTCGACATGACCGAGGCCCTCGACCGAGTCCGTGACCTGTGCCGCGCCGGGTTCAGCTTCCTGGCCCACCGCGACGAGGACGGCGAGATCACCACCCTGCAAGGCATCCGCATCCGCGCCGGCCACATCGAGACCGTGCTCATCCACGGCGAGCACGACGCGCTGGCCGCCCGCTGCCGCGACGAACCCCACCCCACCGTCGTCTGGCACCGGGCCGGCTCGACCGCCGACGTCATCGCCGAACTGCTCGACCTCCCCACCCCAGGCACCCACGGCGCACCCACTCTCGCCCGCGCGACACCCTCCGAACTCTGGATCCCGCAGTGACAAACGGGTCACCGGCCCGACACCGTGACAGGACCTACTCGATCGCCAGCTCAGACAGTGACGTCGTAACGATCGCGTGGCGCCC
>JALYQB010000426.1 GCA_030856045.1 Actinomycetota bacterium | reverse complement strand
GGCGTCGGGCGGACCGCGTGAACGAGGCGTCCGGCGCTTCGGCCTTCTTCTGGCGGCGGCGCTTCACCGCCTTGTTCAGCCCGTAGGATAGCGCCGCGACGCGGACCAGCGGGCCACCCAGGGTGGCTGTGAACAGTGACGTCAGGGCCGAGACGTTGCCCGTCACCGAGCGCGCGTTGGCCGAGATGCCGTCGAGGCGTTCGAGCTGGGTGTTGACGTGGGTGAGGGTGGTGTTGGCGCCGGAGAGCAGGGGGTCGCTGCTCTCGTGCGTCTTGCGGATCGCCACCGTCGCCTCGTCCAGGGTGCGTCCGAGCTTGACCAGCGGCACGGCCAGCAGCAGCACCAGTAGCACGAATGCACCGGCGGCGATGATCGCGGCGATCTGTCCTGCCGACACGTACCCCTCCTCACTTCGGAACTCTTCCCCGGACACCGGTCGACGTGCGCTGCACGTCCGGCCCGCGGTGGGCGACCAGACTACCGCGCTGCTCGCGGCGGATCCGTCCGGGAGGGCACCTGCGTCCCCCGCCGGGTGACAGCGATCAGTGCCCGCTGTTCACCTCCGACCAACCTCCGCCCGCACCCCCCGGCCGCCAGGAAGCACCAGCGCTCAGCGGCGCGATACCAGTTCTCGCACCACCAGCCCGGCCGCGTGCGGAAGCAGGTCGCGCCCACGCCGGCACAGCCAGGGCACGCCCTTGAATACCAGCCACCCGACGTGGTGGACGGCGGTGACACGGCGGCCCCCGTCGAGGCCGAGGTCCACCGGGTTTGGCACCGGCGTACCGGCCGCCGTCAGCAGCTCACCGAACCCGCGGGCCAACAACCGGTGCCCGCGCTCGGAGGGGTGCAGCCGGTCCACGCTCCACGCCGCAGCCTCGTAGACGCCGGGCATCCGGTGCACGTCCAGGCACAGCGCACCGTGCCGGTCGGCCACCCGGTCGACCGCTCCGTTGAGCTGCGCGATCCGCCCGTGCAGTGCGCGGCGCAGCGGACCCGGCAGGCGGAACACCTCACCGTGATCGTGGAACCTCGTGACGAGCACCTGGGCGCCCGCGGCGTGCAGTGCCCCGACCACGACGTCGAGGTCGTCGTGCACCCGCTCCGGATCGAAGTCGGAGCGCAGCGTGTCGTTCATTCCCGCGATGACCGCGACGACGTCGGGTCGCAGCAGCAGTGCCGCAGGCAGCTGCCGCTCTCGCACGCACCGCATCCGCGCGCCGGTGAAGGACAGGTTCGTGTACCGCACGCCGCTCAGCGATCCGGCGAGGAGCGATCCGACCCCGCGCCAGCCACCGCCGGGCGCCGGATCGCCCAAGCCGACCGCGGTGGAGTCGCCGAGCACCGCGAGGCTCTCGGCGACTCGTGCGGAGATCTTGGGGGACGGGGGCAGGACGGTGAGCGTCTCCACGGCCACCCCATGATGATGATCCGGACCCACCGGAGGGTGAGAACGACGTGACGCGTCGGGGACGGCTTCGCGAACGCTCGGGGTTGTCGACTGTTCGCGGGAAAGCGTGATAAGAGGCTGTTTGTGTGGTCTTGCACGAGTGAAGTGGTAGGACGGTGACCAGCACACCCGGTGAGACGGCAGTGGTCCCGGACCGGTATCATCGAACGTATGTTCGGTCCAGGGGTGGGTGCTGGTCCCGGGGGTAGGTCGTGATCCGCGCCTACCTGTTCGCGCTCGACCCGACCGACGCGCAGGTCGGGCAGTTCCGCAGTCACTGTGGTGCGCAGCGGGTCGCCTACAACTGGGCGCTGGCCCGCGTCCGCGCGAACTGGGAGCAGCGTGCGGCCGAGCAGACCTACGGGCTCACCGGCGATCAGCTCACCCCGTGGCTGGATACCTCTGCCTACGGGCTGCGGATGGCGTGGAACGCGGTCAAGCATGAGGTGGCGCCGTGGTGGGCGGAGAAATCGAAGGAAGCATACGCGTCTGGGTGCGCGAACCTCGCCGCCGCGCTGGGCAACCGCAAGGCGGGCCGGGCCCGGATGCCCCGGTTCCACTCGAAGCGCCGCAGCCGCCTGAGCTGCCGGTTCACCACCGGGGCGTTCGGACTCGGCGCGGACCGCCGACACATCCGGCTGCCGGTCATCGGCGCGGTACGCACCCATGAGTCCACCCGCACGCTGGCCCGCAAGGTCGACGCCGGGACCGCGCGCATCCGATCGGCGACCCTGTCGTATCAGCGCGGGCGCTGGCACGTCAGCTTCTCCGTCGAGCTGCCCGACCCCGCCCCGCCCGCCCGCACGGGGGATCGGGTCGTCGGTGTCGACCTCGGCATCACCGACCTGGCCGTGCTGCCCACCGGCGAGCACGTGCCCAACCCCCGGCGCCTCGATGCGCAGCTGCGGCGTCTGCGGCGCGCCCAGCGGGTGTGTGCTCGCCGTCGCGGACCGGATCGGCGCACCCGCACCGAAGGGTCGAACCGGTGGCGCAAGGCCCGCTACCGCGCCGAGCGCATCCACACCCGGGTGGCCGCGCAGCGGCGCGATCACCTGCACAAGCTCACCAGCCGCCTCGTCACCGAGTTCGACGTGCTGGTGCTGTGCTTGCTCAGCGCAGCGCGGGGTAGGGCGGCAACGCCGCACCGGTCACGTCGAAGCGGGCGCGCAATGCCACGCCGACCGTTGCGGCGTGCTCGGCCACGGCGGTGCGTCCGATCGCGGCCGCGTCCTCGGCCAGGCCCTCCCACCGGTCCACCAGCGCGGGCGCGTGCAGGCGAAGGTCCGGGCCCGAGAGCACCCGCCAGGTGCTCGACCAGGTCCACAGCAGCTGCCCGTCGAGCACCAACCCGGCCGAGGCGGCCCGGTCCCCGAGCTCCGGCCACAGCGCGGCCACCTCGGCGTGCCAGGCCGAGAGCATCGCCTCGGACAGGCGGCGCGGGATGGCGTAGCCCGACCACGACCACGACGACGGCAACGGCGCACGCAGCTGGGCCGCGTCGAGCAGGGCGGTTCGGAAGCCGCCGGACTCGAAGTCGATGAACCGCACCGTGCGCCCGACGACCACAGCGTTGTCCGGTCCGAGGTCGGCCGGGCTGTACGCCCGGTAGTACCGGCTGTCAAGCAGCTCGGCGGCGCAACGGGCGTCGGCGCGCATCTCGGCGGGCGTGGCGACGCCCAGTGCCGCACCGAGCAGGTCCGGAAGTCTCGTCACGGCGGCGAGGCCCTGCTCCCGGACCGGGTCGGCGGTGCCGTGCTCGCCGAGCCGGCGCAGCAGCGCGGCGAAGTCGGCCTC
>JALYQB010000409.1 GCA_030856045.1 Actinomycetota bacterium | reverse complement strand
GCGCAGGCCGGCCCCGAGCAGCGCCAGCGGGGCGGCCGCGCCGAACCAGACGGTGTCACAGCCGTACTCGCGGGCGAGCAGGCGCGCGCGGCGGGCCACGTCGGGCACCGGGAGCATCAGCGGGCCGGGGTGGCGCACCACCGGGAACGGCAGCGCGGCGTCGAAGGCAGCCGCTCCGGGCCAGTCCGGGACATACGCCACCAGTGTGTCCGCGGGCAGCCGACAGCTCAGCTCGTGCAGGTATGCCTGGATGCCTCCCACCCTGGGCGGGAAGTCGTTGCTGACCAGCAGGGTCCGGCGCACCGCGCGGACGCTACGGCCGAGGCCGTGGGATCAGGCGACCCGCCGCATCGCGGTGACCTTGCCCCACGGCACGGTCATGACCTTCACGACATCGCCGCCCTGCGGGGCGTTGACGTACTTGCCGTCGCCGACGTACATGCCCACGTGAGTCACCGGCGAGTACAGGAAGATGAGGTCACCGGGCTGCAGCTGCGCCCGGCCGACCGACGAGCCAACCCGTGCCTGCGCGCGGCTCGACCGCGGCAGCGAGACACCGGCCTGGCGGTAGGACCACACCATCAGCCCGGAGCAGTCGAAGGCTCCCGGTCCGGTCGCGGCCCACCGGTAGGGCGCGCCCTGCTTGCTCAGTGCCGCGTCGACGGCGGTGGCCGCAGCACCACTGCCGGGTAGCAGCCCCACGACGTAGTCGGTGACGCCGTTGTCGGTGAGGGACGCGCGCTCGTCCTCGGTCAGCTCGTCGATGCGCTCCTGCACGACCGAGATCTGGCGGTTCATGTCCGTGCGGGCACGGGCGAGGTCGGACTCGATCCGGGCGGCGTCCTGCTCGGCGCGGGTGGCACGGGCCGTCGCCTCGGCCGCGGTCCGCTCGGCCTGCCGAGCCTGCCCAAGTGCGTCCGCGAGCCGGGCCATCGCCTCGTTGTTGTCGGCGGCGAGCAGGTCGAGCGCCGCCATCTGGTCCAGGAAGTCCTCCGGCGAGTCGCTGACGAGAAGCGCGGAGAGCTGGTGGAAGCGGGCGCCCTGAAACGACGCACTCGCCAGCCGGTCGACCCGACCGCGGTACACCTGTTGCACGGCGAGCGCCCGACCGCCTGCAGCGGCGGCGGCCTCGCGGTCGGCTTGGGCGCGCTCGAGCTCGGCGCGGCGGGCGTCGAGCTGGTCCTGGGCGAAGTGGAGCTGCTCGGTGAGCACCTCGGCCTGGTGGTTCAGCTCGGCGAGCTGCTGCACCGCCGAAGGGACGTCGTCCGGCAGCGGCGGGTCGGCGGAGGCGGGGCCTGCCGCGAGGGTCGCCAGCGCGGTCACGGTGGCAGCGGCGAGCGCGCCGCGAACGGTGCGCTTGCGATGATGCGACGGCACGTCGCGCCTGTCTCCTCTTCCTCGACCGCCGACCGGGTGAGGGTGAGCCCCGGTCGATCAAGCGGTGTCCCGCGGTGCCCCGTGGGCGGAGGCATCCGCCGCGAGATCACGTTAAGGCTACGAACGGGATACGACGCCGTCTACCACCGGCGCGCGGAGCGCGCGGAGCGCGCGCTGAACCGACTCGCGGAGACGGTCGGCGTACCCGCCCGGCGGACAGGCGTTCAGCGGCCGCGATCAGCCCGCCCGGCGCGCGGACCGCTGATCGCGCCCTCCCGACCGCTGGCCGTCCTCCCCCGTTGCACCCGGCTCCATACCGGAGCGTTCGTCACGCTGGACCAGTTGGAGGCCGGGGACGAGACCCGCGGCGGCCAGGTTGTCGAGCGCGTAACGCTCGGTGAGGTCCAGTGTCACCCCTCCCGGCGGGGATCCGAGCAGGACCGTGATGACACAGTCCCCGCACGCGTCGCCGCGTACCTCGCAGCGGTCGCAGTCCACGATCATGTCGACTCCCGTCTCCGGTGGCTCGCTCATGACCGCGACGTTAGGACCCGACCCCGACAATCCCGGGCCGTCAGCCCGCGTACTCCCAGTGCCACGGCTCCTCGCGGCCCCGGCCGGGTGCGGCCCACGGCGGGTGCACCCAGCCGAACGACGGCGCGTTCGCCTTCATCCATCCCCACTGCGGGGTGCCGAACGACTCGATCCCGCCGCACATGTCCATCGCGAGCCCCCACCCGTGATTGCTCGTGCCGGGCACGGCGGCGAGAGCGGGCCTGCTGGCGTAGAGGTCGATCTGCCCGGCGAACGTGCGGTAGGAGTCCGTGACGCACAGCGAGCGGCCGAACTGCGCCGTGAACGCCTGGTTCATGGCACCGAACTGCTGCGCGGCGTCACAGCGCAGCCGGTGGGAGCCGACGCCGATCGGACACAGCGCCGAGACCGGGATCAGGCCGTTCGGGAACCCACCCCAGGCCCCCGCGGCGGCACCGGCCTTCACCTGCACCCCGTTGCACCGGGTCACCGGCCCCGCCCCGGTGCGACGGGGCACCGGCGCCGGCGGGCGGGCGCCGAGCGACGGGCGCGACACCCCGAGCACCGTCGCGGGATCGAACCCGGTGACGGCGACCGACGTCGCGCGCGCGTCGGCGGCGAGCACGGTCTGCGGGTCCAGCACGATCCCGACGTGCTGCACGCCCCGGTCCGCAGGTCCGAGGAACATCAGGTCGCCGGGCTGGACGTCCGCCGGGTCCACGGGCAGCCCCGTCGCCAGCTGCTCGGCGGCGGCACCCGGCTGTGACAGCCCGGCCTGCTCGAACACCGACCGCACGAGCCCGTCGCAGGAGTACGCCAGCGGACCGGCGCTCCCGGTACCGGTGGACGGGGTGAACGGCAGGCCGAGGGTGCTGATCGCCAGCGTGACGGCGCGGATCGTCTCCGCGGGCAGGACGAGCAGGCGCGCCCCGTCCGGCGCGGCCACTTGGGCCGCCCCGGGCATCGGCGTGCCGTTGACACCGGGCAGCGGCGCGAGGCCGGGAGGCAGCCGCAGCGCGTCGCGCAGCAGCGC
>JALYQB010000374.1 GCA_030856045.1 Actinomycetota bacterium | reverse complement strand
GGCCCGAGCAGGCGGCGAGCGCGGCCAGGAGCGCACCGGTCAGAAGCGCGTCTGCCGGCGAGACGCGACGGCGACCTGACCTCACCCGGCCTCCTCCTGGTGCCTCGGGATCACGTCCAGCATCCCTGACAACCGCGCCCGGGTCGACCGCTCCGAGGCTGGACGTGCGGGGCGTTCACCCGGTGACGGGGACCTCCGGGTAGCCGAGCGCCGGGGCGCTCACGTCGTCGAGCGCGGCGCGGATGGCCGGTGCGAGCTCGACCTCCTCCGCGGCGAGCGACCCGGCCAGCTGCGCGGCGTCACGGGCACCGACCACCGCGGCCGTGACACCGGGGCGGTCGCGAACCCAGGCGAGGGCCACCTCCAGCGGTGAGGTGCCCAGCCCGTCGGCCGCGGTGACCACCGCCTGCACGATGCGCGCCGCGCGGTCGGTCCGGTGGTGCTCCACGTAGCCGGCGAAGTGCGTGGACGCGGCGCGGGAGTCGGCGGGGGTGCCGTTGCGGTACTTGCCGGTCAGCACACCCCGCGCGAGCGGCGCCCACGGCAGCAGCCCGATGCCGTGGTGGGCGGCGGCCGGCGCGAGCTCCCGCTCCACGCCCCGCTCGAGCAGCGAGTACTCCGCCTGCACCGACACCAGCGGGACGTCCGCCACCCCCACCGCGGTCGCGAGCTGCCAGCCGGTGTAGTTCGACACACCCGCGTAGCGGACCTTGCCCGAGCGCACGGCGTCCGACACGGCCGACAGCGTCTCCGCCAGCGGGACGGCCGGGTCCCACGCGTGCAGCTGCCACAGGTCCACGTGGTCGGTGCCGAGCCGCCGCAGCGACCCCTCGAGCGCGGTGAGCAGGGCCCCGCGCGAGGCGCCGCCCCCAAACGGCCCGTCGTCGCGGCGCGCGACGGCCTTGGTGGCGATCACGAGCTCGTCACGCGGGATCACATCGGCCAGCAGGCCCCCCAGGATCCGCTCGGCCTCGCCCTCGGAGTACACGTCGGCGGTGTCGATCATCGTCCCGCCCGCGTCGGCGAACGCGACAAGCTGGGTGGCCGCCTCGTCGGCGTCGGTGTCGCGCCCCCAGGTCATCGTGCCCAGCGCCAGCCGGGACACCTGCAGGCCGCTGCGGCCGAGGAGTCGCTGCTGCACGGCGTGGAGGTTATCCGTCTTCGGTGTCCGTAGGGTGCGCCGGGTGAGCTGGCTGGAAGCGATCATCCTCGGCCTTGTCCAGGGCCTCACCGAGTTCCTCCCCATCTCCTCCTCGGGGCACCTGCGGATCGTGTCGGAGGTGTTCTTCGGCGACGACGCGGGCGCCGCGTTCACCGCCGTCACCCAGCTCGGCACCGAGGCGGCGGTCCTCGTCTACTTCGCCCGCGACATCGCGCACCTGGCGGCGACGTGGTTCCGCGGATTCGGTTCGGCCGAGGTGCGCGGCACGCAGGACTACCGGATCGCCTGGCTGGTGATTCTCGGCACAGTGCCCATCGGGGTGCTCGGGTTACTCTTCGAGGACGCGATCCAGACGACCGGGCGCAACCTGTGGGTCATCGCCACCATGCTCATCGCGTTCGGCCTCGTGCTCGGTGCCGCGGAGCGCTTCGGCAGGCAGCGCAGGCCGCTCGAGCGCCTCACCGTCCGCGACGGCGTCGCCATGGGGTTCGCGCAGGCTCTCGCGCTGGTGCCCGGCGTGTCCCGCTCCGGCGGCACGATCAGCGCGGGGCTGTTCCTCGGCCTGACCCGGCAGGCCGCGGTGCGCTACTCGTTCCTCCTCGCGATCCCCGCGGTCGTCGCAGCGGGGATCTTCCAGATTCCGGACGTGCTCGACACGAGCGGGCCGGGGCTGCAGCCCACAGTCGGGCAGATGGTGGTCGCCACCCTCGTCGCGGCCGCGGTGGGCTACGCCGCGATCGCCTGGCTGCTGCGCTTCGTCGAACGGCACAGCGTCTACGTGTTCGTCGTGTACCGGGTGACGCTCGGGCTCGTGGTGCTCGCTCTGCTGGGCACCGGGACCATCAGCGCGACGTGACTAGGGTGCGGGTGTGGGCACCCTGATCCTGCTGCGGCACGGCCGCTCGTCGGCGAACACGGCAGGTATCCTTGCGGGCCGGACGCCGGGGGTCGCGCTCGACGAGCACGGCATCGGCCAGGCCGAGACGATGGCGCGCCGACTGGAGCCCGTGCCGCTCGCCGCGGTCGTGTGCTCCCCGCTGGACCGCTGCCGACAGACCGTCGCGCCGCTCGTCGCGTCCCGCGCCCTCGAACCCAACGTCGACGACCGGTTCGTCGAGGTCGACTACGGCGAGTGGACGGGCCGTGAGCTGCGCACCCTCGGCAAGGAGCCGCTGTGGAAGGTCGTGCAGTCGCACCCCTCCGCGGCGGTGTTCCCCGGCGGGGAGGGCCTCGCCGCGATGCAGGCGCGGTCAGTGGCCGCCGTGCGGGAGTGGGACGCGAAGCTGTCCGCCGAGCACCGTGGGCACGCGGTGTGGCTCGCCTGCACGCACGGCGACGTCATCAAGGCCGTGCTCGCCGACGCGCTAGGCCTGCACCTGGACGGTTTCCAGCGCATCGTCGCGGAGCCGTGCTCGATCAGCGTGGTGACCTACACCGAGACCCGGCCGTTCGTCGTGCGGGTGAACGACACCGGCGGTGACGTGGCAGCGCTGGTGCCGCCCAAGAAGCGGGGCCGTCGGCGCAGGGCACCGTCGTCCGAGGCCACGGTCGGAGGCTCGACCGGCGCGGCGTGAGGTGTCACGGTGGCTGCGCCGATCGGGCCGTTCGCGGCGGCGTGCCCTAGTGTCGGACCTGCCATGTCCCGTGTCATCCATGTCTTCCGCACCCCCGACCGGTTCGTCGCCGGGACGGTGGGAGAGCCCGGCGACCGCTCGTTCTACCTCCAGGCGGTCGACGAGGTGAAGGTCGTCAGCGTCCTGCTCGAGAAGGAGCAGGTCTCGGTGCTCGCCGAGCGGCTGTCCGCGCTGCTCGACGAGGTCGTCCGGCGGTTCGGCGCGGACGTCCCCGCCACGGTGGCCGACGGCGACCTCGACACCGAGCCGCTCACCAGCCCGGTCGAGCAGGAGTTCCGCGTCGGGACCATGGGGCTGGGCTGGGACGCCGAGTCCAAGGCCGTCGTCGTGGAGCTCCTCGCTGTGACCGAGGAGGAGGTCGACGAGACGGTCGTGCTCGACGACACGGAGGAGGGGCCGGATGCCGTGCGCGTCTTCCTGTCCCCCGAGCAGGCCCGTGCCTTCACCAGCCGCGCCGAGCGGGTGGTGTCCGCCGGCCGCAAGCCGTGCCCGTTGTGTGCCGAGCCGCTCGAGCCCGGAGGGCACGTCTGCCCGCGGCAGAACGGCTACCGGCGGGCGGCCACCGGCTGAACGGCGCCGCGGTGCTCCCCACTGACCCGGCCGCGCTGCCGCTGCTGCGGACCGGTCGCATCGAGGTCGCAGGCCGCATCGTGGACGCCTCCAACGCCACGTTGTTCTGCAGCATCACCGCGGGCGACGTCGACGCCGCGTGCGTCTACAAGCCGGTGCGCGGCGAGCGCCCGCTGTGGGACTTCCCCGACGGCACCCTCGCCGGGCGGGAGGCGGCGGCCTACCTCGTCTCCGAGGCCACCGGCTGGTCGCTGGTGCCGCCGACCGTTCTCCGTGACGGTCCGCTCGGGCCCGGCATGGTGCAGTTGTGGGTGGACGTCGACGACGAGCGCGCCTACGTCGACGTCGTCGGCCTGCGCGACGTCCCGGGCGGGTGGCGCCGGGTGCTCCGGGCCCACGACCGGTTCGGCGACCCCGCCCTGCTCGTGCACGCCGACACCGACGCGCTGCGCCGCCTCGCCGTGCTCGACGTGCTGTTGAACAACGCCGACCGCAAGGGCGGGCACGTCCTCGCCGGGCCCGACGGTGGGGTGTACGGCGTCGACCACGGCATCTGCCTGCACTCCGAGGACAAGCTGCGCACCGTGCTGTGGGGCTTCGTCGGGGAGCCGCTGCCAGGGGAGGCCGTGGACGTCGTGCGGCGGGTCCGCTGTGAGCTCGACGGCGGGCTCGGGGAGCGGCTGCGCGAGCACCTGACCCGCAAGGAGCTCCAGGCGGTGCGCAACCGCGCCGACGGTCTGCTCGCCACCGAGACGTTCCCGGCACCGAACGGCGACTGGCCCGCCATCCCCTGGCCGGCCTTCTGACCCCGGCCGGGCTCCGCCGCCGCGCAGGACCGCTCAGGTGCCGGGCGCGTGGACCGGCAGACCCACGGCCCCGGCGGCCTCGAGCAGCCGCTGGTCGTAGCAGCAGAAGGCGGTCAGCTCGTCCTGGACGGCGAGTGCGCTCGCCAGGTGGACGGCGTCGAGCGTTCGCAGAGTGGTCGGCCCGGTGGTCTGCCCGACGTCGGCGACATACTCGGCGAGCGGGATCGTGTCCAGCCCGGCCAGCAGCAGGTGTGCTCCGTTCGCGGCGGTGGTGAAGCGCCGGGCCACGCGCAGCAGCTCGATGCGGCCGATGATGCTCGTCACCCACAGCTGTCCCGTGCGCTGCTGCAGCCACTGGCCCAGCGCGGCCGACTCGACCTCGCGGACGACCAGCTTGGCCAGCGCCGACGTGTCGAGATAGATCACAACCGCTCGGCCCGCAGTTCGTCGAGGACCGCGGCGGTCGACGGCCCGGCCGTCTCGACCGGCTCGGGTAGCACGCGCGGTCCGCGCGCAGGCAGCAGCCGGCCGTCCTGGACGAGGCGTTCGCGTACCTCGTCGCGGGCGGCCGGGACCAGTACCGCCACCGGTGTGCCGCGTTCGGTGACCTCGATCGACTCGCCGGCCTTGACCCGGTCCAGATAGCGGCTGGCGTGTTGGCGCAGCTCCCGGACTCCGATGCGTTCCACGTCCGAACAGTAGCACCTGCTGTGCTACACGGTCCGCTAGTGGCATGCTCGGTGCGTGGACGCGGCCAGGGACTTCTACCAGGCGCTCAGCGGGGTGAGCTTCACACTGCTGGGGCTGTGGTTCGGCGTCATGCAGTTCGCCCACGGCGGCTGGCGGTCCGACCCGGCGAGGCACCGGGCGACCCTGCACATCGCACTGCACTTCTTCCTGCCCGGGACGATGGCCATGGCCTCGCTGCTCTCCAGCGGGACCGACGGCGGGCTGCTGTGGCGGGTGGTGTTCGTGCTCGGCGGGCTGATCGGGTTCGCGGAGTCGGCCTCGTTCCTCGGCGTGCCGCGGACCGTGCCCGGCCCCGGCGGGCGGGTGCTGCCCCTGCTCGACCCGTTGCTCTACGCGTTCGTCGTGGTCATCGCGTTCGTGCCCGGACCGGTGGGCGCGCTGACCCCGCTGCAGCTCGAGGGGCTGGCGACCGGGCTCCTGTTCCTCACCGGGCTCTGTTACGTCTGGCTCGCGTTCGCCGAGCGCGACATGGCCGCACCAGCGCCGTAGCGCTGGCGGTGGGACGCGTGTGTATAGTTGTGCGCATGCCGAGGCTGCAGGTGTACCTGCCCGACGAGCTGCACCGTCAGCTCAAGGAGTATGGACTCGCGCCATCGGAGCTGCTGCAGCGTGCGGTGCGCGACGAACTCCACCGGCGGGAGCTCGAGGCAGCCACCGACGTCTACCTCGCCGAGCTCAACGAGGAGGTCGGCGAGCCGAGCGCCGCTGACATCGAGTACGCCGAGCGGTTCGTCCGTCAGCTCACCGGTGAGACCGAGCGCCGGACCGGATGAGAGTCGTCCTCGACTCCGGCGGCGTCAGCCGGCTCGCACTGCGATCCCCTCGTAGCGCTGCCCTCGTCCGGGAACTGCGGACTGCTGGACTCTGGCCGGCGTTGGTGCCCTCGGCGGTACTCGTCGAATGCCTCACCGGCCACGCCGGACGCGACGCCGCGACGAACCGGTTGCTCAAGGCCTGCGACGTCGTCACCGAGCTGCCGCAGGCCGTGGCTCGACGCTGCGCGATGCTTCGATGCGGTGCCCGGCGGGGCTCCGCTGTCGATGCCATCGTGATCGGGCTCGCGGAACCCGACGGCGTCGTGCTCACCTCCGACCCCGGGGACCTCGCAGCATTGGCGCACGAAGCAACTGGGGTCACCACCCGCGCCGTGTGACTGCGGCAGCGCCACGTCGCGACCATCGCGTACCTCGACGCCAACTGTTGCCGACGCTGGCTAGCGTGGCGGACCACTGGTAGGGCACCGAAACCGTGCGCGGCCCAGGACCGAATCACAGAAACCACCCGTTCGGCCGCGTAGAGTGACTTGACCGGACGTCGACGACGATAATCAGGAGCCGCATACTAAGCAGTTCGCGAGCGGGCGCGGACCTCGGCCGGAGCACGATCTTCACCAGGCTGGAGCGGCACCAGGCACGGATGGGGGAGGACGCGTGACGCTCGCGACTGATCGGGAGAAGGGCGCGGCGGTTGCAGAGGCTGCCCAACGGTGGGCAGACGAGCTCATCGACCTCGGGCACCGCAACGCGCTGCTGCACTTCCGATACACCAAGACAACAACCCTCGACCTCGACGCTGCGGCACCTGAGGCGGTGGCGCGGCTGCTGGCCGGCAGGCGCCAGCGACTCAACGAGCTGTTCCCCGATCCGAACAGCCGCGCCGACGTACGAAACAGAGCTCGCCAACTCCGCAACCGCTTGCGGGCACTTGACGAGGAGCAGGGTGTCCAGGCGGGATACCTTGCGCACGGGCTCGTGGAGTGGCAGACCACCGACAGCGGCCGGACGCCGACCGCCTCACGAATGCTCGCACCGCTACTGCTGTATCCGGTGACCTTGCACGCCCGGACCGCCGCCGAGTCGGATTACGACCTCGAGCTTATCGGTGACGTCGACCTCAATCAGGTGCTGCTGCACGCGCTGCACCGCTACCACGGCGTCGACCCCAGCGTTGCCCAGCCAGTGCTCGACAGGCTGTCAGACACGGACGATCCGACGATGCGGATGCATAGCGCGTACGAGCGCCTCGCCGAGATCGCAGCTGCTGCGGGCGTAGAACTTGCCCTCCGTCCGGCAACGGTGATGGGGATCTTCAGCTACGACAAACTGCCGATGGTTCAGGACCTGCGAAACTCACCGGAGTTGCTCGCCGGACACGACATTGTCGCGGCCATCGCGGGCGACTCCTCGGCGCGATCCCGGTGCAGCAGCTCGCCGCGGAACAGGATGTGCTCTACCGTATGCCCCGGCTGAACGAACTCACCGGGAGGTTCAGCGCGCTCGGGCTCGATCCCCTGCTCGATGAGCTCGCCGCGAAGGACGCCGATACCGATACCGCAGTCGAGGTCTTCCGCTGGGCATGGCTGTCTTCGGTGCTCGATGAGCTCCGGCTCTCCAGCACGCACTACGGACGGTTCGTCGGGGTCGAGCACACCCGTGCCGTGACTGAGTTCCGCGCCGCCGACCGCGAGCATGTCCGGACCACAGCACGGCGAGTGCGCCGGCTCGCCGCGGAGCACCTCACCCGATCCCTGCGCGATCACCCCGACCAGGACCAGCTCGTCCGCAGGCAGGCCAGCCTCAAACGTCGGCACCTACCGCTCCGCAAGCTCGTCGAGCGGGCACCCGACGTACTGCTCGCTGCGCGACCTTGCTGGGCAATGTCGCCTCTGGTGGTGAGCAGGGTTCTGCCGAGCCACAGACTGTTCGACGTTGTGGTGTTCGATGAGGCGAGCCAGGTGGAACCCGCCGACGCGATAACGTCGATCATGCGCGGAGACCAGCTCGTCGTCGCAGGCGACAACCGGCAGCTGCCCCCGACGACCTTCTTCCGAACGGCGCTCATGGCCGACGAGGAGGACGCAGCCGAAGAGGACATCACCACGTTCGATTCGATCCTGGACCGCCTGGCCGACATCCTCCCCGAGAAGACGTTGAGCTGGCACTACCGCAGCACCGACGAACGGCTCATCGCCTTCTCCAACACCCAGATATACGAGTCCAAGCTGGTCACCTTTCCCGGCGCCCTCGTGGAGCCACCGATCAACCACGTGCTGGTGGATGGCGTCGCGACGCCGGGTCAGGGGGGCTCGGCGCCGGCGGAGGTTCACGAGGTCGTGCGCCTCGTCCTCGAGCACGCCGCAGAGCGACCTCGCGAAAGCCTCGGCGTCATCGCCATGAGCGACAAGCATGCGCAGCGCATCGACACGGCGCTGCACACGGAACTCGCGGAGCGCAGGGACCTTGACGACTTCTTCGCAGACACCGATGAACCCGGCCGCCGGTTCTTCGTCAAGAACATTGAGCGAGTCCAGGGCGACGAGCGTGATTCGATCATCCTCAGCGTCGGGTACGCGAAGGCGACCACCGGGCGACTCTCGCACAACTTCGGTCCGCTCAACCGGGAGGGCGGGGAACGCAGGTTGAACGTCGCCGTCACGAGGGCGCGTCGGCGGATGACCGTGGTCAGCGCCTTCTCCCACCTCGACATCGATCCGCAACGCACCTCCGCCCGCGGTGCGCAACTATTGCGCGCCTACCTGGAGTACGCCGCCAGCGGCGGCACGATCATCGATTCGGGTCCGGTCGCCGACGTGGAGCTCAATCCGTTCGAGACCCACGTCCTCCACGCGCTCCGCGCGGCCGGTCTGCCCGTCGTGGCGCAGTACGGCGTTTCCGGTCAACGGATCGACTTCGCGCTCGCCCACCCGGATCAGCCCGGCCGGATGGTGCTCGCAGTGGAGGCGGACGGGCGCAGCTACCATTCCTCGCAGTCCGCGCGTGACCGGGATCGGCTTCGTCAGGAGCACCTCGAACGGCTCGGCTGGTGCTTCCACCGGTTCTGGTCCACCGACTGGTTTCGAAACCCAGCCCAGCAGCTCGAGGAGATCGTCACCGCGTGGCGGGCAGCTGTCACCGCAGCCGACAGCGACGAGCCAGTGGATCCGCTTCGCGAGGAGAACGTCCCCCTTCATGAGCCGGTGTTACCGGTCCGCACCGCCAGCAAGCCACGACTCGTACCGGGGCTGCCGATCACAGAGTACAGCACCCACGAATTAGTCGAACTCGTTCAGTGGATCATGAGCGACGGCCTGCTCCGGACCGACGACCAGATCCTGGAGGAGGCGAGAGCGGAGCTCGGCTTCCGGCGACGCGGCAGCCGGATCATCGAAGCGTTGGGCCGTGCCATCCGCGTCGCCCGCAAGCGGGAGGGCTGAGCCGTGCCGATGCATCGCCTCGACAACCGAACGCTGCAGCGGGTGGCGACCCTCCTCTGCGATGTCGACGGACCGTTCGAGCGGCATGGCTGGCAACTGGAGGAGTTCCTTCGGGGAGCGGGCTGGAACGACCCTCCGCCGTACGACGGCTCCGGCCGCGTCCGCTGGATGAATGACGTCCTCTCCGATCATGCCGACGACCC
>JALYQB010000363.1 GCA_030856045.1 Actinomycetota bacterium | reverse complement strand
CCGATCGCCCGGTCAAGGCCATGCTGACCGGACCGGTGACGATCCTGGCCTGGTCGTTCGTCCGCGACGACCAACCCCTTGGTGACACCGCACGGCAGGTCGGGCTGGCCCTGCGCGACGAGGTGCGCGATCTGGAGGCGGCCGGGCTGCGGGTGATCCAGGTGGACGAGCCCGCGCTGCGCGAGCTGCTCCCGTTGCGCGCGGCCGGCCGGGCCGACTACCTGGCCTGGGCGATCGACGCGTTCCGACTGGCCACCGGCGGGGCCGCCGACTCCACCCAGGTGCACACCCACCTGTGCTACTCCGAGTTCGGGGCCGTGGCCGACGCGATCGGCGCCCTCGACGCGGACGTCACCACCGTCGAGGCGGCCCGATCGAAGATGGAGGAGCTCGAGCAGCTCGGGACGGCGGTGCCGCGCGGCCTCGGACCGGGTGTCTACGACGTGCACTCTCCGCAGGTGCCGACCGTCTCCGAGATCGAGCAGCTGCTGCTCGCCGCCGCGCGCTGGGTCTCCACGGACCGGCTGTGGGCGAACCCGGACTGCGGGCTGAAGACCCGCGGCGAGCCCGAGGTCGTCGAGGCACTGCGGAACCTGGTACGCGCCGCCAGCCGGGTCCGTTCCGGCACCCCCGCCCCCGCCTGAACGGGGTATCGTGACCGGCTCGTACACACTCCGGATGAGAAGGCGGTGACGGGTGAGCTATGGGTACGCCGACGAGATCGCTGCGATAGTGGCCGGTACTCCGGCGGCGGGCGGCGAGAAGCCCATACCGCCGATCGACCCGGCGCTGTACTACCGCGACGACGTGCGCGCGGTGCTGGCCGTCCGCGACATCGGAGCCTTGTTCAGGGTGCTAGAGGACGTCGGGCTCACCCAGCAGGAAATCGCGCGACTGACCGGGAAGGCACAGTCCGAGGTGGCGGAGATCCTCGCCGGCCGCAAGATAGATGACTATGACGTGCTGGTGCGCATCGCTGAGGGATTGGGCATCCCCCGCAAGCTGATGGGCTTGTCCTACGGCGCCTACCGTCAAGAGGTCACGGTTGCCGACCCCCTGGAGGGGATGAGCACGGAGATGTTGTGCAAGCACATGCTGGCGCTGGGTGAGATCGCCGCGTTCGGCATCCGGTCAAGGTCAAGGGGGTCAAGGGACTCAGTGAACTCCTGAACATCGGGGAACTCCTGGACTGGAGTGGTTCGGTACCGACCGCACGCAACCGCATGACTGCGCGGGGACGTGGCTATCCGCTCCTCTAATTCTCATGCTGACGGCGCAGTTCTGCCCGCATGTCTCGCCTGACGGTGCTTCGGCTTTGCGGATCTTCGAGCAGACGTTGACGACTGAGTCCTGCTCCGGCATCCTCACGCAGCCACTTGACCGCGTCAGCAGTCGCTTTGGGGATGTCGAAATCCTCGTCGGTAGCGCACTCGTCACACCACTCTTCGATGAGGTCCGCCTCCTCATAGGCAGGGCTGGAGACCTCTTGGTACGTGGACGTGGGTACAGTCGCTCGACTGTTGTAATGCACCACCGCTGAAGCAGGAGATTCACACCCACTTGCGAAAGACATGCAATTCGCTTCGCAAGGTACAGATTCTCTGGAGCCACGAAGTACGGCTGATCAAAGAACGCTGCTTGGTGACGTCTGCCCGAATCTACGGTCGGAACAAGATCGGGTAACGGAATCTTGCTCAAGTGACCGGACCAGGCTTTAATGACGATCAATGGGTGCGTTCGAACTTCCGCGATAAGAAGCCGATCCGTAAGGTCAACACCGTTCGTGCGCAATGCGCATGGATGCTGCAAGACCATGATGCTCTTTTTCTTGGTGCTCCCGAGGCCTTGCACTTCGACTCGCTCGAACACATCGCCGGTGAACACTGGCCGGTGGTGTACGACCTCGTTTCCCCGAGTGCGGTACAGTAGGAGGCACATCAAGGTCGTGTGCCACATTCACCAGTCCTTGGGGCGAACGGAGAGCTGTCCGTCGCCAGCTCGGTAGACTTCGAAACTCGAGTCGTACGTTTCACGCCACTGCGGGTCCCAAGCCGTGACCGTTTGCTCGGAGTCAGAGTGACCACTGGCGTAGTCAAACACCAGGTCCACGCGACCTGCCGCCCAGAGGTCAATCGGCGTTAACGGAACACTTCGAACGAGCGGTATCTCGAACCAGGATGCGGCTTCCTGCACTCCATAGTGTGTTGCTACCAAGTCACATGCCGCCAGCAGACTGGCGATCTTCTGGCGATTCTCGCCGGTGGTCCGCCCGCCGCGTCGCCATTTCTGAACCGCCGCAACACTGACACCGACCAAACGAGCGATATCACGCCACGCAAAACCTAGATCGGCTAACTCTTCAAGGAGCGCCTGCGGGCTCGAACGGGCCCGCTCACTGGTGCGTACGCTCCACTCGACGTAGTGGCTCTTCTGATGAAGCTGTTCAACACCTTCATGAAGTTCCCGGGTTTGTTGACGATGGTATCCAATGTCTTCGGTCAGAAGCGTCACAACGGTTTGAGTCTCCGAGATGAGCGGTGGCGGCGAGATATCACCACCGGTGCCGTCGCCCAACAGCTCCTGCACTCTGTTTGTCTTGACGTTACTCGGCACGTCGAAGCACCTCCTTCCTCAGACGTGGCTTGATTAGGTTCTCGAATAAGCCGCGTACAGGTTCGTGCAATTCGTTGCACACCGTCAGCAAGAGTTCCACGTCAAATTCCGGTATCCGGTCGCTAGGCGTCCAGAAACTATCAATGTCCATGAGAAAGAAAGGACCAGGCGTTGGGGTTGGGCGCTTCAGGTCTCCGCCCGGGTCAACCGCGTATCCCTCTCGTGGCCCATAACGGAGTGCCAACGTTCGGTCAGGACCCGACTCAAAGACTGTGACTCCTTGCCACTGCGTGGGTCGAAGACCAAGCTTCTCGCCAACCCTGGTCGGGCCGACCAAGGTGTTGTCGACCCATTGTTCCCAGCCAGATTCCGGTTCGCTTGGAACCCGTATCTCGTCGATGTATCGAAGACCGAGCCGTTCGATGCCGTCTATGCTTCCAACTTCGTGGCGCGCCGTCAGGGCCGCTGCCGCGAGCTCACGCAGATACTCCCACCGCACGTATCGGGTTGTCTCTATGGTTACCGCCCCAGGCAGCATGGACACTGCCGTAGCGTTGTCCCTACTGAAGAATTTCGCGAACTCTTCCGTTCGCATCTGCGGTGCGCTAGCGCTCAATGCGCCTTGTATGCTCGCTCCGGCCTGCATGCTGACCGCACTTTGCACGCTCGTCAGTTGCGGCGTGCGCATGATCGGGAGACGCTCGGCCAGCCGATCCTTGATCGTGAGTCGTTCGGCGTGGGACAGCGGGCCTGCTATGGGATGCCGCACCTCTAGCGCAACGAGAACTACAGGCGCGTTCGGATAGATCTCACGCTCAGCCACTGTGCTCATGCTACTCTCTCGACAACTGAAACAACAACCTGGAGCTCCGCCCTCGTCCCTTGCTGAAGTGGCGGGTCGGGTCGGGCTGCCGAGCTGAGGTGCGCAGCCCGGCGCCAAGTGCAGTCGCTTCGCATCCAGCCCCGCCCGCTTCGTGAGCTGCGCTGCGGTAGTACGCTCATGCTGCTTCGTGGGGCTGAGCGGGCTGCTCGCGGGTCGAAGCGACCAGTTGTGGGAGGGGGGGCCCACCCCTCAGTGAGCGCGCCCACACTCTGTCAGCGAGTGTGCCGGCCACAGTCAACGTCCAGGCCGGGGAACCGGGAGGCTTCAACTCGCTCACGGCGCCATCACCGACGTGATGAAGATCAACTCCGTGCAGACCCGTACCCGTCTTCAACCGCTAGCCGCCGCGCTGGAGACCCGACGCGGCGGCGACGCCCAGCAGCTCGCCGGGATGGCTCGGCAGGTCGGCGTGACCCAGGCGTGAACCACCTGTTTCACAGTCGATTGAATGGCTCCGCGTAGGCGAAGGTGCCGCTGAGTGGCCGGTACGCGGAGAGCGTGCGGACCTGGAAGTGCTCCTGCCAGTTGCGGTCCGGTGGCAGGATGCCGTATTCCGAGGAGGCCCGAAAGCCGAAGCGCCCGTAGTAGCTTGGTTCGCCCAACAGCGCGACCAGCGGCTCGCCCAGCGCGTCGGCTGCACCGAGCACCGCGTGCATCAGGGCTGCGCCGACCCCTCGCCGCTGCCGATCAGGCCGTACCGCGAGCGGACCCAGCCCCAGCGCAGGGCGGCCCTCGACACTCCCTCGGGTACACAACGTGCCCGATCACTTCCTCGGCCGACGGCTCCACGGCGACCAGCGCGAGTGCAGGCAGCCAGCCGTTGTCGGACCGCAACCCGTCGAGCAGGGTGCGGGCGGCGACCTCGTCGGACGGCGCGACGTGCGTACACGAAGTACGCTGGGGGTGGTCCGTGGGTGGCATGGTGCTGCTCGTTTGTCAGCCGCGAACGGCCTCCTTCGTCCCCGAGTCGGGAGCGGTCGTCTGTGGGGCGTCAGAACGAGGCGACTGGGCTGGTAGCCGTGGTGTCCCGTGTCGGCCTGCGCGACGGCGTACCGGGCATCGTGATGCCTTTCTAGTGTATCTATATCTACGCTACTACCCGATGAACTCCCATAGCGTGATCGACGGTGCCGATCCGGAGCAGGTAGCCGCGTGGTTGCGCGCTGTCTACTCGGACACCACCCTGATCACGCAGCGGCGCCCGGATGCGGTCACCTC
>JALYQB010000330.1 GCA_030856045.1 Actinomycetota bacterium | reverse complement strand
ACGTTGCGGACCCAGCTCGCCAGCGCGAGGAACACCCACGAGAGCCCGCACCCGACCGCCAGCCCGATGACCAGCGCCGCCAGCGTGCCCGTGACCCCGCCGGCAGGCGAGTAGCCGTAGAGCAGCGTCGCCGCGCCAGCCAGGACGACGAGCTGCACCGCGCTGCGCGCCAGGTCGAACAGGCTGCGTGCCACGAGCACCGACGTCATGGAGATGGGCAACGTCCGGAACCGCGCGAGTGCGCCGTTCTTCAAGTCGGTGGCCAGCCCCGCGCCGGACCACATCGCCGCCTGGCTCGCGGTGGTCACCAGGATGGCGGGCATCAGGTAGTCGATGTAGTCGACGCCGGCCGGGAAGCCCGGCGACTGGGCGATCCCGCGGAACACCTGGCTGAACAGCGTCAACATGATCAACGGTTGCAGCAGGCTCATCACCAGCAGCCGGGGGTCGCGCAGCGTGCGCAGCGACCGGCCGGTGAGGACGCGCACCTGCGTCAGCGGGCCGGTGCCCGCCCAGCGCTGCGGGGTGGTCAGGGCGGGCTCGGCGACCAGGGTCACGACGGGGCTCCGCTCATCGATGCGGTCAGGGTGAGGTACACGTCGTCGAGTGTCGGCTCGTGCAGGCCCAGCTCGTCGGCCTCGATGCCCGCCTCGTCGAGGGCGCGCACGACCACCGCGAGCTGTCGCGACGACTCGACGGGCGCGGTGAGCGTGCGCCCCGACCGCAGCGGCTCGAACCCGACGCGGCGCAGGGCGTCCAGAGCGGGATCGACGTCGGCCGCGGCGGCCAGCGTGGCGCTCACGGTGCGGCGGCCGATGCGTGCCTTGAGCTCGGCCGCGGTGCCCGCCGCGATGACCCGCCCCTGGGACAGCACGGTGATCGCGTCGGCCAGCCGGTCGGCCTCCTCGAGGTATTGCGTCGTGAGGAGCACGGTCGTGCCGCCGTCGACGAGGGTGCGCACGACGTCCCACATCCCGAGGCGGCTCTCGAGGTCGAGGCCGGCGGTGGGCTCGTCGAGGAACACGACGTCGGGGTGCCCGACGAGGCTGCTGGCGAGGTCGAGTCTGCGGCGCATCCCGCCGGAGTAGCCGTCGGCGGCGCGGTCGGCGGCCTCCGCGAGCCCGAAGAGCTCGAGCAGTTCCGCGGCACGCGCCGTCGCCTGCCGCCGGGACGCGCCGAGCAGGCGGCCCAGCAGCACGAGGTTCTGGGTACCGGTGAGGTCCTCGTCGACCGACGCGAACTGTCCCGTGACGCCGATGCGGCCGCGGACCTCGGCGGCGTCGCGCACCACGTCGAACCCGGCGACGCTCGCGGTGCCACCGGTCGGCGGGAACAGCGTGGTGAGGACGTTCACGAGCGTCGTCTTGCCCGCGCCGTTGTGCCCGAGCAGGCCGTGCACGCTGCCCTGCGGCACGGTGACGCTCACGCCGTCCAGTGCGGTGACCTCGCCGAACGTCTTGCGCAGGTCCCTCGCGTCGATCACGGCTGCACCACCGCTCCGTGGAGGAAGACCTCGATCAGGTCCTCGGCGTCACCGGGGGTCTCGGCACCGAGCATCGCGAGCCGCATGCGGGTCATCTCGTTGCCCATGACGGTGACCAGGAACAGCCGCGCGGTGCGGTGCGCACCGAACCGGAGCCGGTCGACATCCGGGGCGAGGAGGTCCGCCAGCGCCTCGTGCAGCGCGCGCGCTCCCTCGGCGAGTCCTTGCGGACCGCGGTGCGTCGCGGCATCGGCGGGCGGGCGGGCGCAGGCCGTGCAGACAGCGTGCCCGACCTGCATGGCGCGGTCCCAGTGCTCGGCGACCGCTCCGCCGGCCCGGTGCAGCCGCTCGGGCAGCGGCAGGTTCCGGGGGATCTCCGCGAGTGCCGCGACGGGCCGAGCGGGATCGACCGCGGCGTCGAGGCACGCCCAGAGCAGCTCGTGCTTGTCGACGAACGCCCGGAACACCGTGCCCTCCGCGACCCCGGCCGCGGTGGCGATCTGTCCGGTGGTGACGGCCGCGCCGTGCTCGACGAGCAGTGGGAGCGTCGCGTCGACGATGGCCGCGCGCCGCTCGTCGGGCTCCATCGCTGGTGCACGACGACGCCGGGTGTCGGTCATGGCCTCGATGCTACGGAGTGAGCCCTCACTCCGTCAATGAGTGCGCACTCACTCCTTAGCGTGGCGCAGTCGACACGCTCTGCACGCGCCTTTGCTGTGAGAGCGCCGACGCATCACCCGTGGTCGGGAGGCGTGAGGCGTGGAAACCCGTTGCTCCTGCCTTTCGGCAGCGAATTCCTCAGCGGCTGATCACCGTCCGGCAGAATGGGTGATCACCATTACGGCAGGCTCAACCGCGGTGACCGCGGCTGAGCCTGCCCGGACGGCGATCATGGCGAGGCAGGCAGCCTGGCGCTCCGATTCGGGCAACCGCAGCCACTGCGCAGGAGACCGTGATGCGTCGACGCCCTCACAGCTAAGGACGCCGCGAGGTGTCATCGACCCTCGCGCGGGTGCACCCCGAGGCCGACAGCGGGCCGCACTCACGACTCCAGCAGCTGGAAGCGAAGGCGCCGAAGAGGAGGACACCATCCACCGGTGGCCGAACGGGTCGACGACGACGCCGTTGCGGCCGTACTCGTGGTCGGCGGGGGCACGCTCGAGCCGCGCCCCGGCGTCGACGGCGCTGCGCACGGTGCCGTCCACATCGCGCACCCGCAGGTACAGCGACTGGCTCGGCCCGCCACGAGCACCGAGTCCCGATCGTCAGCTCGGCGTGCCCCACGCGGCCGTCGTCCATGATGATCGGCTCGCGAACGCTGGGTCGGGGTCGACCGACGTGACGGGCGCGCGGAGGACGTCGAACGGATCAGTCATCACGGCAGGCGTCAGAGTCGTTCCGCGAGGGCGATCGCGTCGAACGGCGCGCGGACCTTGACGTCGTTGTCGAAGTACACGAACACGTCCCGCGGCCGCTCCGGGGCCGGCGGCGCGACGGTGTGCTCGCC
>JALYQB010000416.1 GCA_030856045.1 Actinomycetota bacterium | reverse complement strand
ACCCGTCATATACTTCCGGCCTGAGCGCCGCGTGAAGCTCGGCGCGATCTTGCTCTGAAAGGCTCATGTACAGAGTATCCCACTCAGCGCCACCAATGTAAAGCGGAACATATCTATTTACACTAGTTCGGCTTAGCCTAACTGGGGTTAGTATTGGTTTGTGGGTCGACCAGGGGATCTCTTTGACCGTGTGGACGAGTGGGCGGACATCGACGGGTTCGCCGCGGGTACCCGACCTGGGCTGGACATCGGGATCGTAGCGGGCGCCGGAGGCAAGGCAAGAGCTACCTGCTTCGCAGGCTCGCTGCGACCCACGGTGGCATCTACACCCTCGCGCTCGAGGAAGAGCGCCGACCCGCACTGGACCGGTTCGGTCGCGGTGTCACCTCGGCCCTCCGCCTACCGGCTGAGCTGCGCTTCGAGGACTGGACACGCGCCATCCGGCTCGCCCTCGGCCTCGACGGTGGGGGCCGCGGCCGGCTGGTGGTCCTTGATGAGTTCCCCTACCTGCTTCGCGGATCCCCGGAGCTGACCTCGGCGCTGCAGGCCGTCTACGACGACGCCCGCAACGAATCGGCGGCGTCCTCCGCGCGGCTCATCCTCTGTGGTTCCGCATTCGCGATCATGTCCGAGTTGTTGTCGGGTGCGCGGCCACTGCGCGGACGGGCGAGGCTGGATCTGGTCGTGCGTCCGTTCGACTTCCGGCTCTCCCGCGAGTTCTGGGGCATCGAGGATCTCGACGTCGCGTTCCGCCTGCACGCGATCATGGGGTGGCACTCCCGGGTACCGGGACCTCACTGACGGGGCTCCGCAGTCGCTCCGCGAGCTGGATGGCTGGCTCGCAGCCACGGTCCTGAACCCGGCGCACGCACTGTTCGGTGAGGCCGACTACCTGCTGCGGGAGGATCCGCGGATCACCGACCGGGCCCTGTACCACTCGGTGCTCGGGGTCGTCGCGGCCGGATCGAGCACGCCTGCCGCGATCGGCGCCGCTCTTGGTCGTGACGCGCGCAGCCTGCCGCGCCCTCTCGATGTGCTGCAGAGCGCAGGTTTCGTCCGTAAGACCGACGACGTGCTGACCCGTCGCAGGCCGAGTTACGGGGTGGCGGATCCGATCATCCGGTTCGCGATGCTCGTCGTGCGGCCCCGCCAGGAGCTCTACGAGGAGCGCCGGGCCGCGACCGCATGGGCCGCCTCGCAGGGCGCCTTCTCCACCCGCGTGCTGGGCCTGCACTTCGAGGAGCTCGCGCGGGAGTGGACTCGGCGCTTCGCGTCACCGGCGACACTCGGGGCCTCGGCGGGCATCACCGGCCATGCGGTGATCAACGATCCGGCGGGTCGGGCACAGCACGAGGTCGACGTGCTCGTCCTCGCGCCGGACGAGCAGCGGCACACCCGGCGGGCCATGATCACCGCGCTCGGCGAGGCGAAGGCCACCCGTCGCCCACGTGCCCTCGATGACCTGGCCCGGCTGGAGCACATCCGGTCCCTGCTGGTCGACTGCGGGCACGACGCCGGTGCGGCCCGGTTGCTGCTGTTCTCGCGTTCGGGGTTCGGATCCGAACTCGTCACGGCGGCCCGCGACCGGCGCGACGTCGAGCTGGTCGACCTGTCGCGGCTCTACCACGGGGACTGACGCACAGGATCCGGCATCTGGACGCCGCAGTCGTTCATGACGAGCTGGTGGGATCTCAACCCTCGGAGGTGGATCAGAGGTTGAGTTGGCCGTTCTTAACGGTGTGCAGGAAGGTGGCCCACTGCTGGTGGGGGAGGGCGAGGGTGGTGCGCCGGGTGCGGTCGGGGCGCTCCTTGCTGTCCTGGATCCCGACCCAGCCGCCGGTCGCGCCGACCAGCACGCAGCTCCCGGTCCCGCTGGAACGGCTGGACTACGAGGAACTCTTCCGCGGCGTCGAGCACGAGAACCGGCGCTGAGCGCCGCAGTCGATCCGATCCGGCCGCACATCCACTGCGTTCGGTAGTGTCCCGACCCTGCAATCAGTAGCTTATGATTGCTGCTAACGGTAGTGTATAACTGTGGACAGCTACGCTGGCTGGTCTGCCCGCGATTAGCTTGGAGGGTCCTAAGGGAGTCGGCAAGACCGCGACGGCCCAGCGGCGGGCCGCAACCATTCTGCTGCGGAGAAGAAGGCCGGTGGGATCAGCGCGTTCCTGGTGCGCAAGGACGACCCGGGTTTCTCCTGCGGGCCCAAGGAGCGCAAGCTGGGCATCAAGGGCAGCCCGACCCGCGAGGTCTACCTCGAGAACTGCACCGTCCCGGCGGACCGGATCATCGGTGAGCCGGGCACCGGGTTCAAGACCGCGCTGCAGACCCTCGACCACACCCGGCCGACGATCGGGGCGCAGGTGGTCGGCATCGCGCAGGGCGCGCTGGACGCGTCGATCGCCTACGTCAAGGAGCGCAAGCAGTTCGGCCGCTCGATCAGTGACTTTCAGGGCGTCCAGTTCATGCTCGCCGACATGGCGATGAAGGTGGAGGCGGCGCGGCAGCTCGTCTACGTCTCGGCGGCCCGCGCGGAGCGGGGCGAAGCCAGGCTCGGCGGGATGCCACACCCCGGCCATCCCGGAGACCTGCCCGCCCGGCACGCGCAGGTTCTTGATCTTTGGTGCACCGAGAATGGGCCACCCACGACAACGCGACGACCCCGGACTGGACTGCTGTCGCCGCCCGCGATTTCAAATTTGGTTCTTACCAGAACCACCCAGTAGTTGCCGCAGCTGCCGGAGTTTCATTAAGAGTTCGTCGTATGTCACGATATCGACCAGACGGGAGTTTCCGCGAAACAGCTCGAATGACTTTTGAGCGTTGATGTCCTGGGGCGTAGTACCAATGACGACACAGCATCGAACAATGTAGGATTCGAGATCGGGCATACGTGATGCATGCTTGCGCTGAACGAATGAGTTCTCTAGCTGATACTTCTGATCGAGGGCTTGAGTTACGGCAGCCGTCAATTCAATTGCTGGCGTATGTACACCGCCGCGGTACGTCCGAGACTTAATCAGCTGCGACGCGGGTGTCTTTATCTCGAAAATGCCAACATTGTTAGTGACCGCATTTCGGACGAGAAAGTCTGCAACTTTCTCACCACCACCTGAAAACTGCGTCCCGCCAACTGAGGCTTGACCATGAATTTGAATCAGTGGGTAACCGAAAGCAAGATGAAGAGCGAAAGGATTGTCTTGGAAGAATCTCTGCCAGGACGACTCTGGAGTCCGCTTATGCATTGTCTGTTCAAACCGCTCGATCAAGGCATCCAACGTGACGAGATCGAGATCATTTCGGAGCTTACTCACACTGCCCGGGCGTCTGCGTTCGAGCGCAACAGACTCCGCGACGGCAGCCGATATCAGCTCGTCTTGCTGATTTTCAGATAGTGGCGTAGTCCCGGTTATACTGTCTGTTATCACCTTGCTCAGAGGGTGGCGGCCACGACCTGGCTCTACTCTTTCCACTCCCATCGCGGACGATAGCATATTCCTCGCTACTGCGCTCTTTACTCTCATTGCCGCACTTTGCGCACGCGAGTTGATCCTGTAGAGCTCAATTCTCAACTCTTCAAACCTCCGTAGTGAGAGAACGAACTTCTGGCCATCGATATATGGCTCTCCAGCAACGTCGCATAGATGGATTTCAGTGCATTCAGTGTGTTCCTCTACCACGTTAACGATCGGCCTGTACGGTTTCCCTAAGCCTAGCCCGAACTGGTAGTCCTGCACGAATCCACGCGGAAATCGCTCGGTTAGCGCTGTGAAATCCGCGATGTAGTCCAGGTCGACGTCGTCGATGGGGAGTTCAAAGCACTGGACCTGCGCATACTTGGGCTTGAGGTACCTATCGTTGTCCCAGAAAGGCACAATGGGGTAGATACGAACTCGCGCCGCTTGTCTGTCTACTTCAGCTAGGAGAATCTGCTCGACAGGTTCCTTTATATGGGATCGTCGCAGGCTATCCGGATCTGGCAAGAACGTGAACCTTAGACTGGTCTCGGTTTCTTCTGTCTCTAGCGTCCCAGTCCTTGGGGTTGACTCATCGGGCAGAGCCACCGCGTCTCCTCGACTGTTGTTTCGGAATAGGCACGTACTTATTGGGCTTACGTTCCAGTCTTCGGGGCAGACTACTTATTGCCGCCCTCGTTCCGCATGGTCGGCGCGCAGAGCGGGGGCAGCTAGCGGCAGGTCCTGCCGCACCCGGTGACGGCGGTGTTTGCCTTCGTCACGGCATGCGTGCGTACGACCCCCGCCTGGCTCGGTGCCGGGCGGCATGGAAAGTCTAAGCACGGGCGGAGGCCACCGACCTCATGTCAAGGTTACGGCCGGTCCGGTTCGGTTGCCAGTGAGAACTTTCTATACGTCTTTCAAGCCGGGCCACGAACGGCCCGAACGCGTGCCGCTGTACCGGCGTCCTCCGGTCGCAAGCTCCCTCCGGCGCCGGGCGGCTTGCGAGTGGAGGCGGCCCCGGTTGGAGGCGTGCAGGCATCACGGAGGGCGCGCGCCGCGTGTCGTCGCTCCTCCAGGTGCAGTCGCGCACCTGGCAGGCGGAGTACACCCATGATCTCATAGACCTGCTCAACGTGCTGGGCCTCCTCAAGGAGCTCGAACCGCGGCAGGCCGAGCTCCTCGATACGGTGCTCGCTGGGCCCCTCGTCAACGGCCAGGACCTCCCGACGGCGACCGTGCAGTTTGCTGGCACCTCACCGGGCAAGCGACCCGCCGATAGCTCAGAGGCTACAACCGAACCACTGTTCTAGCGATCACGTCCGCGCGATCAGTAACATACGACGGAGGCGCGGAAAGATATGACCCAGCGTTACAGCGATGGGC
>JALYQB010000322.1 GCA_030856045.1 Actinomycetota bacterium | reverse complement strand
GGTGCAGTACGGGCCGCGCCTGGCCGGGGCGGGGGTCTACCTCTTCCACGGCCGGTTCCTGTCCAAGGCCCGCACTGCTGCCGCGGTGAGCGACCTGTTCGGCGCAGACGTCGCCCCCGGCACGGTCACGTCTTGGACCAGCAAGACCGCTGCCACGATCACCGACCAGGTGCTACCCGTGATCACCGACCGGATCGCCGACGCGCCCGTGGCGCACTTCGACGAGACCGGGCTGCGCACCGCAGGCAGGTTGGCGTGGCTGCACTCGGCGTCCACCGACACCGATGTGCTGTTGACAGCGCATCAGACACGAGGAACGAAGGCGATGGACGCAGCCGGTGTCCTGCCCGAGCAGGCCATCGACGCGCTGCTGGCCGTCAAGAAACTCACCGAACCCAACCCCGCCGCCGCACACCAGGATGTTCCACCCACCCCGGGCATCGCCCATCCCGAGACCCTCACCGAGCCCGCCCACCCCGCGGCCGCGGGGGTCCCCGCGTCTCTGGTTGTTGCTCCTCGCGCTGGCCGCTGCGGTTGCACTTGGTGGTGACGAGCGGCGACGCCGTGATGCGCGCAAGGTGTTGCGGCTCCTCATGACGTGGCGGCGCTGACCCGTCCTCCAGTAGGGCGCCGCGAGGTGCTCCACTGCGGACGGCTGCGCGCGCTACGGTGAGGCGGTGACAGCGTTGTGGTCCTTCGACGAGCAGCCGCGCACCGGCGACCCGCTGCGGTCCGGCGCGGCCCCGGCCGCGATCCGCGCCGCGCTGCTCGCCGAGGACCGTGAGGTGTTCGACGCCGCGTACCAGCGGGCCTTGGCCGCGGCCCGCGACAGCCTGGACCTCACCGAGTTGTTCCGGTGCCTGGAGCACTGGCGGCGGGTCGCACTGCTGCAGCGCGACCCGGACCGGTTCGCTTCGATCGTCCGCCGCGCCGCCGAACGGCTCACCGGCGAGCCGGTGGCCACCGACGAGCCGCTGGCCCAGACGCGCCGCCGCGCTGGCCTGTAAGCGCGGATCCGCGGGTGTACCGGGTCACCACCGACCAGCAGTCCCAACCCCAGATCGACGCCCTCCCACTCGATGCGCTCGTTCCGTTCGCCGAGGTCCGGGCCACGCTGGAGGTCGCGCCGTGGGGCGGAGACCCGCTCAACGACGACAACCCCGACGCCCCGGTGCGCACGCTCGCGTTCGGTCCGGCTCACCAAGGCATGGTCACCTATCTGATCCTCGATGATCAGCGGCGCGTCGAAGTGCTCGACGTCCTGTGGCTCAGCTGACGACGGTGGAGAGCGCTCCATCCTCGTCGTGCGCGCCGAGCAGCGCGGTCTTGACCCACGCCGGGGGAGCGGCGGTCCGGGAACACCGCTCCTTAGGATCGTGTTGTGCCCGATGTGAGTGAGCAGATCCGCGACCTGATCGTCATCGGTTCCGGCCCGGCAGGGTACACCGCCGCGGTGTACGCCGCACGCGCCCAGCTGGCTCCGCTGGTCTTCGAGGGCAGCCAGTACGGCGGTGCCCTGATGACCACGACCGACGTCGAGAACTACCCCGGCTTCCGCGACGGGATCATGGGCCCCGAGCTCATGGAGCAGTTCCGCGCCCAGGCGGAGCGCTTCGGCGCCGATCTCCGCGCCCGCGACGTCGAGGCCGTCGACCTCACCGGTGAGGTGAAGACGGTGACCGTCGACGGCACCGTGCACCGCGCCAAGGCCGTCGTCCTCGCGATGGGCGCCGAGCCCCGTTACCTGCGGGTGCCCGGTGAGCAGGAGCTGCTCGGCCGCGGCGTCAGCTCGTGTGCGACCTGTGACGGGTTCTTCTTCCGCGACCAGGACATCGCCGTCATCGGTGGCGGTGACTCCGCGATGGAGGAGGCCACGTTCCTCACCCGCTTCGCCCGGTCGGTCACGATCGTGCACCGCCGCGACGAATTCCGCGCCTCGCGGATCATGCTCGACCGCGCCAAGGCCAACGAGAAGATCCAGTGGCGCACCGGCGTCACCGTCGAGCGCGTACTCGGTGAGACCGGCGTGACCGGGCTCGCGCTGTCCGACGGCTCGACCCTCGAGGTCACCGGCATGTTCGTCGCCGTCGGGCACGACCCGCGCAGCGACCTCGTCCGCGGGCAGGTCGACCTCGACGACGCGGGCTACGTACAGGTCGCGACGCCCACCACGGCCACCAACCTGGACGGCGTGTTCGCCGCGGGTGACCTGGTCGACCACACCTACCGCCAGGCCGTCACCGCCGCGGGCACCGGCTGCGCGGCCGCCATCGACGCCGAGCGCTGGCTCGCCGAGCACGGCGAGTCCGCCGCCGAGCGGGCACCCGAGTTCGTCGGCGGCGGCTACGGACCCACCACCGCCTGATCCGCACCACCCGGAGGAGAGACATGGCTGACAAGCCGACCGTGGAAGTGACCGACCAGACCTTCAGCGACGACGTGCTGGGCAGCGACAAGCCCGTGCTGGTCGACTTCTGGGCCACCTGGTGCGGGCCCTGCAAGATGGTGGCGCCGGTGCTCGAGGAGATCGCCGCGGAGCACGGCGCGACGCTCACCGTCGCGAAGATGGACATCGACGCGAACCCGAACACGCCGCGCGACTACCAGGTCATGTCGATCCCGACCATGATCCTGTTCCAGGGCGGTAAGCCGGTGAAGCAGATCGTGGGCGCGAAGCCCAAGGCCGCGCTGCTCGCCGACCTCGCCGACTACCTCTGATCCGCTGACGTCCCGGCCGGCCACCCCGGGTGGGGTGGCCG
>JALYQB010000293.1 GCA_030856045.1 Actinomycetota bacterium | reverse complement strand
TGGCCAGCGCGTCGAGCATCGCACGCAGGGCGGCTTCGCCGGTGGCGTCGAACTCCCCGGTCAGCTTCAACCGGCCGCGCCGGGACCGGCCCAGGTGCAGCGTGTTGTCGGGCAGCGGCGCATCGTCCGGGTCGGCCGGCGGGTCGCCGTCCTGGGTGAGCCGGTCCACGAGTTGCGCGGCGAACGTGCCGGTGTCGCGCGGGGTGTAGTGCCGGGCGAACGCGGCGACCTGCTGTTCCACCGATGCGCAGGTGGCGGGGTCGAGGGTGTCGGGGATGGTGCGCATCACGTGCGCGATGACCTCCACGTGCCCGGCGCCGATCGCCCCCGCCGCGAGTGCCCGGGCGGTTTCTGGCAGCCGCGGTGGCAGCACCTCCCCGGATAGCGAGCGTCGTTCGCAGAGCTGGTCGCGGCGTTGCTCGCGGGCGGTGGCGTCGCGCGGGGTGAGCCGGTGCAGCTCGATGAGCATGGAGCACAGCGAGGAGTATCCGTGCTGCGAGTGGGTGCCGGCCTCATCAGCGCGGCGTCGAGTTCGACCTGCGCCGCGAGGACCGTGCGTGACAGGGTCTCCAGTTCGTGTTGGGCGATCAGGTTCCCGTCGCGGACCAGTGGCAGCACGCCGTCCGCACCGCGGGACAGGGCCCCGAGGATGTCGGTGAGCGCGCCGTTCATGCCCCCATTCTGGAAGCAGGGTCTGACAGAAACAGGCCTCACCAACGGGACTGGTGAAATATTCTCAGCGTTGCGGTGAATGGTCGTTCCACGTCGATCAGCGGTGCGATGATGTTCCATGTCCGACGGGAGCGGAGCGGAGCCGGGCGCCGAGCACCCCGCCGACGTTCCCAGGCCGGCCATCCCGACGCTCGTCACGGTTCGAGCGGATGGCGCTGCCGCCGATATGACCGCGTCACCTTGATACGGAAACCACGACAAGCATCCAGGTAGCTGCCAATTGGGCCGCTAGGACCGCGATAAGCATCCATGTCGCGGTTGATGGGGCGGACGGTGAGGACCACCCGACGACGTGGCCGTGGCCGTGGCAGCCACCCGGAGCTGGTGCTCGACGGCCTGCTGGCGCTCGCGCGGGCGGTCATCGCCGGGGAGGGCGTGGGCGTACCCGAACGCGATGGGTATGCCGTGCCGCGGTAGGTCGCCGCGGAATGGGCACCCTGCCCTCGTAGGATGCCGCTTTCCGCAGCGACAGGGAGAGAACGCATGCGTGTCGGAGTACTGACCGGTGGCGGTGACTGCCCCGGCCTCAACGCGGTGATCCGCGCCGTCGTCCGCAAGGGCATCCCGGACCTGGGGTTCGAGTTCGTCGGGTTCCGCGACGGCTGGCGTGGGGTGTTGGAGAACCACACGATGCCGCTCGACGTCGTGGCGGTGCGCGGTATCCTGCCCCGCGGCGGCACCATCCTCGGCTCGTCGCGGACCAATCCGCTCAAGGAGACCGACGGTCTCGAGCGGGTCCGCGCCACGCTCACCGCGGCGGGCGTCGACGCGCTCATCGCGATCGGCGGCGAGGACACCCTCGGCGTCGCCACGCAGCTCGCGGCGCAGGGCGTCAACGTGGTCGGCGTGCCGAAGACGATCGACAACGACCTGTCCGCGACCGACTACACGTTCGGCTTCGACACCGCGGTGAACATCGCGACCGAGGCCATCGACCGGCTGCACACGACGGCGGAGTCCCACCACCGCGCCATGGTCGTCGAGGTGATGGGCCGCCACGCGGGCTGGATCGCGCTGCACTCCGGGCTCGCCGGCGGCGCGAACGTCATCCTCATCCCCGAGATGCCCTACGACATCGACGAGGTCTGCGGCTGGGTCGGGTCCCGGTTCGAGCGCCACTACTCGCCGATCGTGGTGATCGCCGAGGGCGCCACGCCGCGCGACGGCGGGCTCGCCACCCGCAACGGTGCGCTCGACGCGTTCGGCCACGCACAGCTCGGCGGGGTCGGCCACCGGCTCGCCGCGGAGCTCGAGCAGCGGGTCGGCAAGGAGTCCCGCGCCGTCGTGCTCGGCCACATCCAGCGCGGCGGCACGCCCACCGCGTTCGACCGCTGGCTCGCGAC
>JALYQB010000290.1 GCA_030856045.1 Actinomycetota bacterium | reverse complement strand
GGCATGATCGCGATATCCGCGTCGCTGGTCGGGCGGTGCCGACGGGTCGCGCGTGAGCCGAACAGATAGGCGAACCGGACGCCCGCTTCGGCGAGCACCCGATCAACGGCGGATGTGCTCATGAGTGCTCAGCTTACCGGCGGAGTCGAGCTGGCGATGCGCCGCAGGTGACCACAATGGTTTTTCCGCGTACGTGTCGTTCAACCTCATCCGCCGCGGGGACGTCCAGGGCACCCCGGTGGTCGAGATGACGGCTGACGATCTCTTGCGGGCCGTGGTCAACGGCCTGCGCAGCAACTTCCTTACTGCGCGCGCTGCGGGCTGCGCATGATCGAGCAGGGCTCCGGCGTGATCTAGCACTTCAACAGCGCGTCGGGGGCCGGAGCGATGCCGGTATGGGCAGCACCGGACCAGTCGACGCAGCAACGGAGGCGTTCATGTGGTACCTGGCGGCCGAGGTGGGACCGCACGGTGTCCGCGTCTGCGGCATCTGGACTGCGGGTGTCGCCGAGACGCTGTCCGAGGAGAAACTCACCGAGGTCGGTGATGCGAACGCGCCCGAGCCGCAGGCGGTAGTGGAGGTGATCGCCGGGATGGCCGCGCTGCGCCGGGCCCCAGGCTGGCTGACGTCGCCGAGGTGGCGGCATTCCTCGCGTCCGACCGAGCTGCGGGCATGACCGGGACGATGGTGGACGCGACGTGCGGGCTCGTACTCAGATGACGTGGACCCAACCGATCGAAGGGAGGCTGCATCGTGGATTTCAAGCTCGAACTCGTGCTGGTTCCCGTCTCGGACGTGGACCCCGCCAAGACCTTCTACATCGAGAAAGCCAGCTTCACTCTGGCCGTCGACCATCGCGTCAGTGACGAGTTACGCATCGTGCAGCCGACGCCACCGGGCTCGGCGTGCTTGACCACCGCCTCAGGGAGCAGCGGCCATGGACCGAGAGCATGGCCGAACTCTGGCCCGGGCTGCGGCCAGGACATCTACATCGTGCACGGCCAGGACTCGGCCCCGCATGAGCGTCGCGAAGCTGTCGAGTATCCGCATCCCGTCCGCAGCGCGCCCCATGCCGTGGTTACGGTGCAGCAACTCTTGGAGCACCTCAGCGTCAGTCATCACTGCGTCTGGATACTCGGCAGCGACTGGCACGCGTGGCCCGGCAGAGAGCCGGGCGGACGCGGTCGCAGGACGTTATGCGCTCCCCGCCGACGCTCGGCGGTAACGGCGCAGGCAGCAGCAGAGGCTAGACCGTTGCGACAGTGATCGGCCGTGCGGTGTGCTCGGTCAGTGCGCCAAGATCATGCGGGTCGCTGGTGAGCACGACGGGATCTGGCCAGGTGCTCGCGAAGGCCACGACGATCGCGTCGGTGGCCGAGATGGTGCCAGCACGCCCTGTGCACGTGCGCAACCGTGCACCCTCACGTGCCTGCGGTTCGTCCACGTTCCGAATCTGGCAGGCTCGGAGCAGCCGGTTGGTATGGAAGTCGCGACGGTGGTCCCCGGTCAGGGCTTCGGTCAGGACGACTGCGGGAACCTGCGCCGGCCAGTAGCCGCGCCGCCGCAGCTCCACCAAGCGGGCCCGCTGACCAGCCAACGCGCTGACACCGCCAGCGTCCAGGATGACCGTCATGCCGTGCGCGCTCCGCGCGCGGAATCCGCATCGCGTGAGCGTGCCAGTAGCACCTGGTCCGCCCACTCACGGGCGGCGACCGAGTCCTGCTCGGGGATCGGCCCGAACTCGACGTCCAGATCAGCCAGGTAGGCATCCAGCTCAGCGACCTTGGCGCGGCGCTCCAACTCTTCGGCCAAGGCACCCGCAGCGAGCCGCGAGACGTTCAGACCCGCTGCCTTCGCCCGGTCCAGCAGCTCGTCGGGAACCGTGATGTTCACCCTCGCCATGCGCACAGCATACACATTATTGGGCCTCGCCGGCTGACTCACCCATCCCGCCACCGACCGACCGCTGCTCGCCTTCGCCAGAACGACCCGAGCCGGCGTCGGTGCGAGATCCGGTGTTCGGCCGAGGATCAGGGTTGGCGGGTGGCGGTCGGGCAGATCACCGGGTCCGAGCGCGAGCTGCCGTTCGCGGTCTTCGCCGATGCGCTCGCTCCCCTGGTCCCGGCCGAGCCGGCAGTGCTCCTCGACCGGCAGCCGGGCTCGTGGTCGTGCTACCCGCCGCCTAACTCCTTCGATTCGTCTCGTGAACTGTTTCCGACCGGCAGGCCGGGCAGGTCTGCGCCTGGTCGAACGGTGTACCGCGTAGGGCCACCAGTGGGCGGAACTGCCTGCCGCTGCACCGCGCGGTGACGAACCCCTGTGGTGCGGGCTCAGCCACATGCGTCTCGCCGTCGGCCAGCGACGCCACATACCAGCCCGTCACGGTCTCACCGCCCGGGCAATCCTGGACTGCGAGCGTGCGGGTCGAGGGCGCCGATGCAGCAGCCGCGCCATCACACCGCGCCCGCGACGGTGAGAGCATGCTGCGGTGTACCACTCATGGCCCGCCGCTGCCGCCGGCCCGGCGGTCGTAGCGCGGTCGCTGACGTGGTGGTCGTGGCCATCGACCGCGCAGGTGATCGTGGTGAACCGCGAGGTGGTCCCGAACCGGATCTGGCCTACCGTGAGCATGGTCGTCCTTTCATGATTGATGTGACTTACCCGCTCGGGTGTTCCGCTTGGTGGTCGGCACCCAGGACCGGGCGAGTTGCGCTGCCACCCGGCGGGGTGAATACCATCTGTCTTGCGCGCGTTCTCTCGGGGCGGACAGGTGGTACGACCGGGTGCGCAGGTTCAGCGTCCCGGCCCTGGGGCCTGCGGAGAAGTCTGCTCGGCGCGGGGTCCGGCAGGAATGATCTGTCGGTGCCCTGGCGGCGCACTCCCGGCGCAGCACCCGGTACTACGCAGCACCCGGTACTACGCTGCGTGCGGTGTTGCTGACCGAGGGGGTGTGGTGCCATGACCACCGTTGACCGTTGGACCGGTCGT
>JALYQB010000288.1 GCA_030856045.1 Actinomycetota bacterium | reverse complement strand
CCGCGGTTGCGCGCCCTGGCCCGCGAGGTCGACCCGAGCCTCGTCGAGGGCGTCTACGCGGGTCTGCCGGGGCCGCACTTCGAGACGCCCGCCGAGATCCGGATGCTGCGCACGCTGGGCGCCGATCTGGTGGGTATGTCCACCGTGCTGGAGACGATCGCCGCGCGCGCGGCGGGCGCGGAGGTGCTGGGATTGTCGCTGGTCACCAACCTCGCAGCTGGGGTGACCGGGCAGCCGCTGGACCACGAGGAGGTCCTCGCCGCGGGGCGCGCGGCCGCGACCCGCATGGGCGGCCTGCTGCGAGAGGTGGTGAGCCGGACGTGAGCACTGTGGTCGTCACCGGCGCGGCCGGTCGCATCGGCAGCGTGGTGTGCCCCGGGCTCGAGGAGGCCGGGTGGACCGTCCGGTGGACCGACCTGCCCGACGCGGACCTGAGCGACCCCGCGGCCGAGCCCGTGCTCGCGGAGCTGCTCGACGGCGCCGACGCGGTGCTGCACCTCGCGGGGATTCCCGGCGAGGACGCCTGGCCGCGGATCCTCGCGGCGAACATCGACGCCACGCACCGGGTGCTGCAGGCCGCGCGCGAGGCCGGGGTGCGACGGGTGGTGCTCGCGTCGTCCAACCACGCCACCGGGTTCACCCCCCGGCCCGCCGACGGCCCACTGCCCGCGGACGCGGCGCTGCGCCCCGACACGTTCTACGGCGTCTCGAAGGTCGCGATGGAGGCCCTCGGCGCGCTGTACGTCGAGCGGCACGGGATGGACGTCGTGGCGCTGCGCATCGGGTCGTTCCTGCCGCGCCCGACCTCGGCGCGTCACCTCACGACGTGGCTCTCCCCCGGCGACTGCGTCCGCCTGGTGCTCGCCGCCCTGACCGCCCCGTCGCCCGGGTTCGTCCAGGTGTGGGGCATCTCCGCGAACACCCGGGTGTGGTGGGACCCCGCCGCGGGCCGCGCGATCGGCTACCAGCCCGTCGACGACTCCGAGCACTACGCCGCGGACATCGGCACCGAGCCCGCGGCGACCGACGACCTCGTCGGCGGCGAGTTCTGCCAGCGGGACCCGATCCGGTGACGCTGTGACGATGCAGCCTCCGCGGGAAGGAGTACGTCGGCTGTCCCCCGCGCTGCGCGATGCGGCGCTGCGGTGGATCGCCGACGACGTCGACGCGAGCGACCGCACCGAGCTCCAGGCCCTGCTGGTGGCGGCGATGGTCGGGGGCGGCACCGAGGAGCTCGCCGTGCGGCTGGCGGGTCCCCTCCGGTTCGGGACCGCCGGGTTGCGCGGGCCGCTGCGCGCCGGCCCGAACGGGATGAACCGCGCGGTGGTCGTGCGCACCACCGCCGGGCTGGCGGCGTGGCTGACTGCGCAGGGCCGCACCGGGACGGTGGTCGTCGGGTACGACGCGCGGCACCGGTCCGACGTCTTCGCAGGCGACGCCGCCGGAGTGTTCGCTGCCGCCGGCTTCGACACCCTCATGCTGCCCCGCGCGCTTCCTACGCCGGTGCTCGCCTTCGCGGTGCGACGGCTCGGCGCAGTGGCCGGGGTGCAGGTCACCGCCTCGCACAACCCGCCGGGCGACAACGGCTACAAGGTCTACCTCGGTAGCGACGACGCCTGGGGCGCGCAGCTCGCGCCGCCCACCGATGTCGCGATCGAGGCCGCCATCGCCGCCGCGCCCGCCGCGGTGGCCGTTTCGACCGGTGCCGAGTGGCGCACCGCCGACGAGGAGCTCGTCGATGCCTACCTCGACCGGGTCGCGTCGCTGCCGCGAGGGACCGCACGCCACCTGCGGATCGCCGCCACCCCGCTGCACGGAGTCGGGGGGTCGGTGCTGCGCGAGGCGCTGCGCCGCGCCGGGTTCACGGACGTGCACCTGGTGACATCGCAGGCCGATCCGGATCCCGACTTCCCCACCGTCACCTTCCCCAATCCCGAAGAGCCCGGTGCTGCGGACGCGCTGCTCGCGCTCGCCGACGAGGTGGCGGCCGACATCGCGATCGCGCTCGACCCCGACGCCGACCGGTGCGCGCTCGGCGTGCCCGACGGCGGCCGGTGGCGGCTGTTGCGCGGCGACGAGACCGGCGTGCTGCTCGGTGATCACGTGCTGGCAGGGCTTGACCGGCACGCGCACCCCGAGCCGCTGGTCGCGACCACCCTCGTGTCGTCGCGGCTGCTGCGCTCGGTCGCGGCGGGGTACGGCGCCCGCTACGACGAGACCCGCACCGGCTTCAAGTGGCTGATGCGCTCCGGGGACGGTGCAGGTACCGGTTTGGTCTACGCCTACGAGGAGGCACTCGGGCACTGTGTCGACCCCGACGCGGTCCGCGACAAGGACGGGATCTCCGCCGCAGTGCTGGCCTGCGACCTCGCCGCGACGGCCCGTGCGGCCGGGCGCGCGGTCACCGAACTGCTCGACGACCTGGGCCGTGCCCATGGCGTTCACCTCACCGACTCGGTCGGGGTGTGGATGGCGGACCACGCGGGGGTGGCTGCCACCATGGCGTCGTTGCGGCAACGGCTACCGACCGAACTGGCCGGGACACCAGTCACCGTCGATGACCTGCTGCACCATCCGTGCCAGCCCGACGACACCGTCGCGCTGCACGGCGAGGGGTTCCGGGTCACGGTGCGCCCGTCGGGTACCGAGCCCAAGCTCAAGGCTTACCTGGAAGTCATCGAGCCGGTGCACGACGGTCGGCTCGACGCGCCCCGACGGGTGGCGGCCCGCCGGCTCGCCGCGTTGCGCGACACCGTCGAAGCGCTGCTCGCCGGCCCGTGAGCGCGACAGGGCGCGATCAGCGCCGATGCGGCGAGCCACGCCGCCAGCTCCGCCTTCAGAACCGATCGCTGATCCCGTCGCTACGCTCGCCGTGCCCCATACCGAGTAGAGCGGTGAGCGCCATGAGCTACGGACACGCCGGCAAGATCATCGGCCAGGCGGCCGTGGACACTCCGCCCATCGACCCTGCGCTGTACGGGCGGGAGGACGTGCGCCGTATCCTGGCCGCCCGCGACATCGCCGCGCTCTACCGGCTGCTCAAGGATGCCGCGGTCACCCAACGGGAGATCGCCCGCCGCACCGGGCAGAGCCAATCCGAGATATCCGAGATCCTCGCCGGACGCCGGGTACTGGCCTACGACCTCCTGGAGCGCATCGCGCAGGGACTCGGCATCCCCCGCGAGCTGATGGGCCTCAGCTACGGCGAGAGCAACGCCTACCGTGAGGATGGGGTCACGGTCGCCGACACCATGGAGGAGGTCGATGAGGGCGTGCTCCGACGTGACTTGCTAGCCGCCGGATCGGCAGCCGTGTTCGGGGTGCCGGTCCTCGGCAAACTGCTGAACAGGTCCACCGGTCCGGGCGGGATGTGGCTGCCGTCGCAGGTCGGCATGGCCGACGTCGTCGAGATCAAGAGCACCACGGAGCAGCTCCGGAGCGCGGCCCGCGCCCAGGGTGGGCAGGCACGCGCGGCCAGTGCCGCCGCGATCGAGTACGGCAGGCTCACCCAGGTATCGGCAGCAGAACCGGTCGCCGCGCGGCTCGGCTCACAGCTGGCCGAGCTGCACACCCTGGCCGGGTGGTGCTGTTATGATTGCGGATTGCATCGCCGCGCACGGTGGCACTATCGGCAGGCCATCGACCACGCCACCGCCGCACGCGATCACTACCAGCTCGCCGACGTGCTGCACTACGTCGGCATCCTCGAACGGGCCGCAGGCCACCCGAACGACGCCCGTAAGTTCTACCAGCTCGCGGAGCTGCGTCTCGGCACGAAAGGCGATCCCAGACTGGTCGCGTGGGGGCGCGGGTTGTCCGCTCTGGCACTGGCCAACATGGGTCACTCGCAGGCTGCTGAGTACCTGACCAGAGCACGGGACGGCTGGCAGCCGTCCAACGCGTACGAGCGCGCTGACATGGACTACCAGACCGCGCTGGTACAGGTGGAGCTGGGCGATCTGGACGCCGCGGAGCGGTTCGTGGCCTCGATCAACAGCGTAGGACGACACCGCCCGGTCGGCATCTTCGCGGGAATCCTCCGGGCGACGATCCATGTGCAAGCCGGGGAGCCGGGCGGGCTTGTCATGGCGCGCTCGGCTATCACCGCGGCGGCCGAGCTGAACTCGGTACGGGCCCGCCAACGGCTCGCCCCGCTGGCCGACGTGCTGGACGCCAGGTCCAGCAGCGACGCCCGGGAACTGGCCAGGATAGCCCGGCAGGTCGCCGCGGCCCGTGCGTAGATAGGCGCCACCGCTCACACTGACCAGGCTTTTGCATCCGATCACCCGCACCGCCAGGCTCGGGTGTGATGCCGACGTTGCTGATCGTCCACCACACGCCCTCGCCGGCGCTGCAGGCGATGTTCGAGTCCGTGCTCGCCGGGGCCACCACGGCGGCGATCGAGGGCGTCGACGTGGTGCGCCGCCCGGCGCTCGCGGCTACCGCTGGCGACGTGCTCTCGGTGAGCCCGCGAAGGCAGATCTGGAAGCGTGCTGGGAGCTCGGCGCCACCGTGGCCGCCACACTCATGGAGTAGGCCGCGCGCTCAGGAACCCGTTAGCCGTCGCGCGGCGGCCTTGTCGCCAGCGGCCCGGCGTGGACGATCCGGCCGGGGGCGGTGAGGAGACCTTCGTTGTCGCAGCGTGCAACGTTCTTGGTGGGTAGCGCGACCTATCGTTGTGTCAGCAGGATGGCTTGGGCCTGATCAGGTGCGTGACGGGAGAGGCGGCGCGGTGGGTGAGGACGGTGCGGGCCGCGCGTCGTCGGGGAGCGCTCCGCCGGCGTCGAGGGCGGTGCGGGTATTCATCTCCTACGCCCACGACTCGGAGACGCACGAGGAGAGCGTCCGGGATCTGTGGGTGTTTCTGCGGGCGAACGGGATCGACGCGCAGCTGGATCGGGTGGCGGCGCAACGGCGTCAGGACTGGTCGCTGTGGATGATGGATCAGGTCCGGGAGGCCGATCACATCCTGGTGATCGGGTCCG
>JALYQB010000285.1 GCA_030856045.1 Actinomycetota bacterium | reverse complement strand
GGGCCAGCGGTCCAGCCCCGCGGCGCCGAGCGCCAGCACGGCCTCCTCGCCGGGCGTCGCCTCGGTGACCGGGGCGAGCATCCCGCCCGCGACCCAGGACGCGCCGGAGGCTGGCGCGGGGTCGTGCACCGTGACGGCGTGCCCGGCCGCGGAGATCCGCCACGCGCACGCCAGCCCGATCACGCCCCCGCCGACGACGGCGACGTCGCTGTGCTTCGGCATTCCTGCTCCCTGCGCCGGCATGACCCGGATCAGGTTCGACGGTCGGAGTCGCCACGACTCCCTCTCAGCCCGGTGCGGCCCGGGCTCCCGTGCGGACCGCCCTCCACCGTACCGTGCCCGGGGTGGACGGGAACCGCATCCGCGCCCGGTTGGCCGATGCCCGGCTGTACCTCTGCACCGGGCTGCGTCCCGACCTCGCCGGGTTCGCCGACGCGGTGCTCGCGGGCGGCGTCGACGTGGTGCAGCTTCGCGAGAAGGGCATCGAGGCGGGTCCCGAGCTCGCTGCCCTGGAGGTGCTGGCCGACGCGTGCGAGCGGCACGGCGCGCTGCTCGCGGTGAACGACCGGGCGGACGTCGCGCTGGCCGCCGGGGCGCACGTGCTGCACCTCGGGCAGGACGACCTGCCGGTGGGATGGGCGCGGCGGATCGTGGGCGACGACGTCGTGATCGGACGGTCGTCGCACGACGCCGCGCAGGCCGCAGCGGCCGCCGCGGAACCCGGCGTCGACTACTTCTGCACCGGCCCCTGCTGGACCACCCCGACGAAGCCGGGACGGCCCGCGGCCGGGCTCGACCTGGTGCGGACGACGGCCGCGGCCGGGCCTGCCCGGCCGTGGTTCGCGAGCGGCGGCATCGACGCCGACCGGCTCGACGCGGTGCGTGCCGCAGGCGCCGAGCGGGTGGTCATCGTGCGCGCGATCACCGAAGCCGCGGACCCCGGGGCCGCGGCCGCGGCGTTCGCACGGCGCCTCAGCCCGTGACCAGGCTCAGCCCGTTGGCGGCGAGCACCTCGCCCACGGGCTGGAAGTAGGACTCTCCCCGGAAGATGAGGAAGCACGTCGTGCCGCCGGACAGCACACCCTGCGCCTCGGTTCCCGCGACGAGCGGACCGCCGGAGTCACCGGTCCGCGAACAGATGTCGGTGCGCAGCAGGTCCGAGACGACATTACCGTTGCCGTAGTTGACCGTCTGGTCGGCGGCCAGCAGCCGGCCGCAGGTCAGGCCCGACGTCGAGCCCGAGCTGCACACCGAAGCGCCCACCGGGGCGGGGACGGCCCCGGTGACGGCGAAGGGACCTCGGGATCCCGCCGCCAGCGGCGACGGCCGCCACACCGGGTTGTCCACCCGCACGAGGCCGTAGTCGTCACCCGGGTACGAGGTGCGCTCCACCGGCCCGATCGGGATCATGCCTGGGCCGGACCAGACGCCTCCCCGCGAGGTACAGTGTCCGGCGGTGAGCACGAAGGCCGTCGCAGCGTTCGTCACGCTGAACCCGATGGAGCACCGGGCGCCGTTCTGCTCGATCAGCTCCTCGCCACCCACGAGGTCGGCCATCAGCTGCGGCGTCTGGTCGACCTGCTCGACCCGCACTGCGCCGAGGTCGCCCGCGAAGGACTCGGCCGCGGCGGGGTCGGTGGCCCGGACGACCACGGAGTTGCTCGCCGGTTCGACGTACCAGCCGGTCACCGCGGCCGGCACGGACGAGGCGCGGCCGTCGAGCGTGGCCATCACCGCGTCCAGCGAGTCCAGGGACCGGCCCAGCACGCTGGCGCGGGCCCCGGCCGCCTCGATCGACTCGACCTCGCTCGCGTCGGTGGTGCCCACCACGAGCCGCCCGGTCGGGTCCAGCCACGACCCGGCGAAGGACCTGCCGAGCAGTCCGTCCAGCGAGGCGGCCGTCTGCGCCGCGGCGACTTCACGAGCCTGCTGCGAGGGCAGCGCGGAAGCGGGGACGCCGAGGTCGCGTTGCAGAGCTGCCGACTGGTCCGTCGAGACACCGGCGGCTCCGGGAGCCGCGGTGGCCGGGAGGCTCGCTGCGAGCAGCGCCCCTACGCCGAACAGGACGACAGCCACCGTGTGGGTGACGTTTCGGCGTTCCATGGAATGGGTCCTTCCGTGGGGTGAGGCGCGTGCGCACCGACCGCGCGCGCCCAGTCAACCCGTCCAGGGCTCAGACTGAAAGTCCCCAGCGGCGATCCGGTACACGAGCCCGGGATCGGTAATGCGCTGACCTGCCGAAACGTCCCCACCGTGCGCAGTGAGGACCGTCGGTGAGCGCCTCAGCCGGGCAGGAGTGGCACGAGGGGCTCGGTGCTGTTCTCGGTGGTCTCCGGGGCGTCGCTGGGCTCCGGGGTGCTACTCGGCTCCGGCTCGGCCGTCCCGCTGGTGCCGGTCTCCGGCTCCGACGAGGGCGAGCTGGGCGCCTCGGACGGCACAGCGGACTCCGTCGGCGCGGCCGGCTCGGGTGAGGGCTCCGGTTGGGCCGGGCTGCCGGTGGCGATGCGGGCGAGTGTGGGCTCGTCGCCGCCGCTCAGCGACTGGCCGATGGCGGACTCGAAGCCGGTGATCATCGTCATGGCGATGGCGAACGCGGCGACCGACCCGGCGACCACGGCCGTCCAGCGCAGGGGGCGGCGAGGGCCCCCCGAAGCGGGACCTGGAGTCGGTGACTCCTCGAGCGGGTCGGACGGCGCAGTCGGGGCGGCCTCCTGGCGGCGCAGCGGCCGGGTTCGTGCGGCGGTGAGGACGCTCATCCGCTGCCTGCTGCGCTCCAGGGTCTGCTGGTAGACCGTGCTGGACACCGTGGTGATGATGCTCGCGAGCGCGGCACCGATGACGGTGCCCGCGACGCCGACGAACGATCCGAGCACGGCCGCGGTGATGGCCGCGAGGGCCGAGGCGGACACCTGGGTGGCATTGATGTCGATCTTTCGAACGGTCTCCGCGGCAGCGGTTCCCGTTCCGGGCGGTGGCGGCGAGGACATGGTCTCCAGGGGGTGGACGGGTGAAGGGTGCTTCTTACCCGGGGTCAACGCGCCAAGTACCCGTCGCTATCCCGGTTTGCACCACCGTGACAGGAGCGACGCCCGTTCGGAGCAGCAGCGTTCAGCGCACCCTCCCGCCGTTGCCTACTCGCGCACGGGGTGGCGCAGGCCCGGGTGACCCTCGGGCAGGGCCCGCACCAGGACGACCCCGCTCACCGCGACACACAGCGCGACCAGCGGCCAGCTCAGCGCCACCCGCGCCGCGACCAGCCCGGCGACCTCCCCCGCCAGGTAGAGGGGCACGAACACCGCGATCCGCACGGCGTACTGCGCGACCCAGACCCACGACGCGAGCCCGTACGCGCGCAACAGCGCCCGGTCGCGCCGCCAGGCCGTCCGCTGGCCGAGGACGCCGCCGACGACGAGACCGAGCAGCGGCCTGCGCACGAGGATGCTCACCGTCCACAGCAGCGCGCTCGCGACGTTGGACAGCAGCTGGGTCAGGAAGAAGTCCTCCGCGCGGCCCGTACGCAGCGCAACCAGCACCGCCACCGCAACGCCGAGCAGGCCGAGCAGCGCCGCGACGGGCCGGCCTCCGCTGCGCCACCGGAGCACCGCGGCCACCACACC
>JALYQB010000264.1 GCA_030856045.1 Actinomycetota bacterium | reverse complement strand
CACCCGGTAGGTGCTCAGTTGCGCACCCAACGCCCGCCACAACTCGGTGAGCTCCTCCGGTTCCCGTGCCATGTCACCCCCATATCGGAGCTGCCTGCTGCATCGACGCCGCAGCGTAACCACCCGGCAACAGAAAACCAGCGTGACACGAGATGTGAGTCTTGGGTGCACACCCTCGATCACACTGCTGCTCAACCCCTACCGCTCGGCGACGGCCAGCAGGTCAGCGAGTTCGTGGAAGGCATCGGCGTGCCGCGGCAGGCGACGGGCCAGCCGACGCAGCCGGGCGGCACCGGCGCTCCGTTGGGTGTCGCTGCCCTCCTCAGCCGCGGACCGCAGCAACGCCGCGACGTCCGCGGCGGCACTGCCGGGCTCCCCGGCGCTGGTGAGCACGGCGTGCACCGCGATGAGGAACGGCGTGACGAAGGGGAGCCGGCCGAGGTGGGGGGCGGCCAGGACCAGGTCGCCGAGCATGCCGCTGTCACCCCGCTCGACGCAGCCCATCGCGGTGTCCACGGCCATCTCGAGGTCGGTGACGGCGTCATAGACCTCGCCGAGCGGCATCCGGCTGGCCAGGTGGGTGATGCCCAGGTGCTGGGCGATCATCGGGTCGGCGGCGCCTGCCTGGAGGGCAGCGAGGGTGCGGGGATCGGACACCAGCTCGGGATGGGCCTGCAGGAAGTCTCGGGACTGCGGCCAGGTCTCCGTCGCCAGCCACCGTCGGAGGATGTCGACGTGTTCGGTAGCTGCGCGGAGCTCGGCGAGCACCTCGTCCAGGCTGCGGACCGCGACGTCGTCGAGGATGCCGGCGAGCTGGGCGAACGGCTCGATCTCGGGGTAGAGCGTGCGAGCGAGGTGCACCGTCTCGCGGCCGTCCTCGGAGTGCAGGCCCGGGTGTGTGCGGAGCAGGGATTCGCGTTCGCCCCAGCCGGCGGCGCCCAGCCAGTGGTTGAGTGCCTCGATGAGATCGTCGGGCAGCGGGCGCCAGGCCCACTCCGGTAGGTCGGGGTCCGGGGTGGTTGCTACGACGGCATCGCGGACCGCGCGGCGGGACCGGCCCGCTTGGCGGGGATCTGTCTCCTGCTGCGCCCACGCTGCGGCCGTGTGGAGGTCTCGGGTCGCGCCTGTGGGGTCGTCTCGGCTGGCGCGCCACCGCCAGCTCGGCCCGGGGTCCGGGCGGGAGATCGGCCCAGGCGGTGGCGAAGGCGTCGAGCGCGAGCTGTGGCTCCCCGGCCTCGGCGTGCCGCGCGGAGAGGTTGTTCAGCGCGCCGGCCAGATTGGGGAGGAAGGCGGCGGAGTGCGCTTGGGCCAGCCGGCGGTAGTAGGTGACGGCCTCGGTGATGGAGTTCAGTGCCCCGTCACGGTTGCCGGTCTCGGACTGCCGCAACGAGAGGTTGTTCAGCGACGCGGCCAGATTGGGGAGGTAGGTGGCGGGGTTGGTCTGGGTCAGTTGACGGCGGATCGTGATGGCTTCGGTGATGGAGTCCAGTGCCCCGGTCCGGTCTCCGGTCTCGGCCAGCCGGTTGGAGAGGTTGTTCAGCGCTTGGGCGAGGCTGGGGAGGTAGGTGGCGGGGTTGGTCTGGGTCAGTTGACGGCGGATCGTGATGGCTTCGGTGATGGAGTCCAGTGCCGCGGCCCGATCTCCGCTATCTGACTGTCGCAGCGAGAGGTTATTCAGTGCCGTGGCAAGCTCGGGAAGGTAGGTGGTAGGGCTGGCCTGGGCCAGCTCACGGTGGATCGCGACAGCCTCGGTGATGGAGTTCAGTGCTCCGGCCCGATCTCCGCTATCTGACTGTCGCAGCGAGAGGTCATTCAGTGCCGTGGCGAGGTCGGGGAGGTGGGCGGTGGGGTTGGTCTGGACAAGCTGGCGGAAGATCGCGACAGCCTCGGTGATCGTCTTTAACGTTGCCGTCCGGTCCCCGATCTCGGCCTCGCGCGCGGCGAGGTTGTTCAGCGTTGCGGCGAGGCCAGGGAGATAGGCAGCGTGGTTAATCTGGGTTAGCTGGCGGAAGATCGCGACTGCCTCGGTGATCGTCTTTAATGTTGTAGTCCGGTTTCCGATCTCGGCCTCGAGCGCGGCGAGGTTGTTCAGCGTTGCGGCGAGTTCAGGGAGGTAGGCGGCTGGGTTGGCCTGGGCCAGCTGGCGATGGATGGCGACGGCCTCGGTGGCAGAGTCCAGCGCCCCGGTCTGATTTCCGGTCTTGGCCTGCCGCAGCGAGAGTGTATTCAGCGCCCCGGCGAGGCCGGGGAGGAAGGTGGCGAGGTTAGTCTCAGCTAGCTGGCGGTAGTAGGTGATGGCCTCGGTGATGGAGCCTAGCCCCCCGTCCGGATCCCCGGTTTCGGACTGTCGGTTAGAAAGGTTGTTCAGCGATATGGCGAGGTCGGGGAGGAAAGCGGCAGGGCTGATCTTGATCAACTGCCGGCGAATCGCGACAGCCTCGGTGATGGAGTCTAGTGCCCTGGTCCTATTCCCGTTCTCGGCCTGCTCCACGGAGAGGTTGTTCAGCGCCATGCCGAGTTGAGGGAGATAGGCGGTGGGGTTTGCCTGAACCAGCTGACGGCGAATCGTGACAGCTTCCGTGATTGTCATTAACGCTGCGGCCCGGTCCCCATTCTCGGCCTGCTGCACGGAGAGGTTGTTCAGCGCCTGGGCGAGGCCGGGGAGGTGAGCAGCGAGATTGACTTTGGCCAGTTGACGGTAGTGCCCGACGGCCTCGGTGATTGTCTTTAACGCTGCGGTCCGATCTCCGTTCTCGGCCTGCTGCGCGGAGAGGGTGTTCAGCGAGTTGGCGAGGTCGGGGAGAAAGGTAGCAGCACTGGTTTGGGCGAGTTGGCGGTAGTGGGTGACGGCCTCGGTGATGGAGTCGAGTGCCCCGGCCCGGTCTCCGGCCCCGGCCTGATGTACGGATAGGTTGTTCAGCGACCCGGCGAGATCGGGGACAGCGCCGGGGGCGGCCTGGACCAGCCGGCGGTAGTGGGTGACGGCCTCGGTGATGGAGTCGAGTGCCCCGGCCCGGTCCCCGCTGTCGCCCAGCCGGCCGGAGAGGTTGTTCCACCACCCGGCCAACCGGGCTTGCGCGTGGAGGTCGATGGGGTCGGCCGGATCGGGCGGTCGGGTCCGCTGGGTCGCGATGAGCGCGAGGTTCCGCAGCGTGACATGACCGAGCGGGATGCTCTCGGCGAGCTGCGCCAGCGGCAACGGGGAGTCGTCCCGGTCGGCGAGTGCCAGCAGCGGCGCCCCGAAGGGGCCGCCCTGGGCGGCGACCACGGCCAGCGCGGGTCGCCACAGCTCCGGCCGATCGGTCAGGGCTGCGGCGGCCAGCGCGGCGGCGCCCGCCTCGTCGCGCTCGGCGGCCCGGCTGATCGTCACGCAGGCATTCAGCCGTTCATCGTCGTTCGCACCCGCCAGACACCTGCCGAGGAACTCCTGGTCGGACCCTAGCTGCTGGAGCACCAGGCGCTCGCCCACCGGATCGGGGCGCACCGCCACCGTGCCGGCCTCGGAGTCCGGCGGCACCAGGGTCTCCGCGACCGCGGCGACCTCCTGGCGCCACTTGTTCTCCCCCTCGAACGCGTCCACGGCCCGCAACGTCGTCGCGACCCGGTCCGGGGTGGGGGCGAGCAATGTGACGCAGGCTCCCACCGCGGGCAGCAGCCGCGGGGGAGGATCGGTCATTCCGCGACGGAGGCACACCCGCTTCCAGTAGTCGAACTCGCGGTCGAGGATCTCGTCGTAGAGCTTCTCCGGTGACGTGGGCAGTGCGGTGGCACCGTGAGCGGCCAGCCAGGCCAGCATGATCAGGTCCAGCGTGGTCCACCGCCGGTCCGGCGGCGGGGTGGCCACCTCGGCCGGGGCCATCCCCGGCAGCTCGCCGAAGGCCCGCAGCGCGCGCTGGAACACCCCGGTGGTCGAGGGGTGCCGCCGGGGCAGCTCCAGCGGCGGCAACGTGGTGTGCGGGACCCCGTCGCGCTGCAGCGGACTGATGATGTCCGTCCACCAGGTGCCCAGCGTTCGAGCGGTAAGGATCACGCAGGCCGGCTCCTCCCGGCCGCGCAGCGCCTGGAGCAGAGTGATCACCGTGTCGGCGCGGACGTCCTCCGGGTAGTCGACCACGACCAGCAACGGGGAGACCACCCCGGCCAGCCACGCCAGATCGTCCGGATCCGCGTGCTTCGTCAGGAACCCGGCGTACCAGTCCTCGCCGGCCAGCCGGCGGGCGAGCTCGGCGGCAAGATGGGTCTTGCCCGCCCCGCCGACACCGTGCACCACCGCGATCCGGGTGCGCTGCGCGACGTCGGGAGTCTGGCACCAGTCCAGCAGCACGTCGAGCTCGTCGCGACCGTAGAACGGCACCACACTGCGCCGCGCCCGCAGCTGCATGAGAGGCCCGCAGTCGGGGTCCCGCTCCAGGTAGGGGTCGACGATCGGGTCGTGCCGCGGCCGGTGGGGCAGCGGGTGCACGTCACCGGCCCGCCATCCCACGCCGATGTCCACGGCGGTACCCCACCGCCAGGCCCCGTCGCCGGTCAGGGCGGAGGTCACCACCTCCGCGCCTCGGGCGATCGCCGCCGCCCAGGGACTGGTCTCGGCGTCGGACGCGCGGGTGGCGCCGACCACGTCGATCGCGAGGAAGCTCCCCGGCTGGTCCGCGGCGGCGCGCAACTGCCCGATCAGCTCGGCCGGTGGCCGCTCGTGCACGACGGCCCACCACGGGTGGTTCCGCGCCGGTTCCCCGGCCCAGCTCCCGTCGAGCCACACCACGACCAGCGCGTGCCCCGGCCCGCCGCGGGCGGCGCCCAGCGTGACGACCAGGGGGTGCAGGCCGGCGTCCAGGCAGGCGCCGCAGAAGGTGACCGCGATGTCCAGGCAGGTCGCCTGCCGCGGCCCGGCGAGCACCTGGTCCGGGGGCCGGATGGCCTGCCGGCCCGCCTCGCTGGAGGTCGGCTCGTGGACGTAGCTGATGCCGCGCTGGGCGAGCACCTCGTAGATCCGCCGGGCGCGCTGCATCGGTGGCTCGTCCGAGGGGCCCGGCAGCTGCCTGGCCAGGTCCACGGGCAGCAGCGGCCCGACGGCGCCGCGGTGCACGTACTGCGGCAAGGCACCCGCCGCCACCCCCAGCGCCCACCGCGGCCATGCCGTCACGGCTCGATCACCCCGACCACATCTCCCCCGGGCACCCGATCCACCCGGGGCACGTTCACCGCTTCCACCCCGAGCTGGTAGCTCCCGGGAGCCAGCCCCGGCACCGTGACCTCCCACCGGCCGTCCGCGCCGGTCATCGGCAGCGCTGGGGCCGCCGGGCCGCCATCGGGGGTGACCTGCAGCCACGCTGTCGCGCCCTCGACGTCGGTGGTGCCGAGCAGCTCCGCCGCGACGGTGAACGGCTGCCCGGCGGCGATGACCTCGTTGAGGTCCAGCCCCAGCCACGGACGAGCCGGGGTGTCGCCGCGCACGGAGTCGAACGGTTCGGCCTCGTACTCGCGCAGCACGTTCACGGCCGCCGCGCAGGTGGCCATCGGGCCGTGCCGGTCCGGGACGGCCCGGCGGGCGCGCACATCCTTGGTCAGCTCGATCGGGATCGCCGACATTGCAGGCACCGTGCCGTCGCCCCGCCAGCCGACGTTCGGCAACCATTCCGCGTCCGCTTTCGTCACCCGCACCCGGCAGCCGCGCAGCACCGCCCGGCTCGGTGTGGCGTGCCCGCGGGCGAACAGCGCCAGCACCTCCGGTCGCTCAGCGGGATCGAGCGCGTCCCATGCTCTTTCGATCTCCCGGTGCATGTCGAACGCCGTCTGCGCCCGCTTTCGGAACGATGCGGACCCGAGCTCGTGCGGGTAGAGCTCGTCTCCTGATTCCTCGTCCCGCACGGCCCGGTAGCGCGGCAGCAGCTCGTAGGTCGACGGCCATTCCAGCAGCACCGCGGCGGCATCGGCCAACAGGGTGCTGGTCAGCGCGGCCACCGGCCCCGGGCCGACCCGGACCCCGTTGAGCAACCAGTCCAGTGCCTTCGGCGCGCCCCGGTGCGGAGTGCCCAGGGTGATCAGGGCCTTGCAGTACCGCGCCCCGCGCCCCGGGCCGAGCCAATGCCGCGCCACCAGCCCACCCATCGAGTGCGCCAGGATGACCACCTGCTGACGTTTCTCGGGGCGATCCCTCAGCCGCCGCATCATCTCGGCGCCCAGCCGCTCGGCCGCCGCGGTCACGCCCAGCCGGAAGTCATACGGGAACAACACCACGCTGGCACCAGGCTTGCGCACTCCGTCATCACAGGCCACGTCGATGTCGTCGTCGATCAGACGGAATTCGTTAGTCAACTGGTGTACCAGGCGGTCGTAGCCGGGCACCACCTTCCACGGCAGAACCCGGGTCGACCCGAGCAGGTCAACCGGCCGCAGCCGCGGGTGCAGCGCCAGGCTCAACCGTGTCGGGTCCACCAGCGCACCGGCCAGCTGACGGCCTCCCTGCCCCCAGATCGGCGAGCCATCGGCGGCCTCCAGGACGCTGCCGCCGATGCCGGGGATCACCACCACGAGGTGCTGAAGTCGTGCCACCGAGTCACTGGGTGCCCAGGCGAACTGGTCGCGGTCTGTCGTCACGTCAACCTCGGATCGATGCGACGCACTCGACCGCTTCGACACGGCGCTCTACGGTGTCCGAGGCGGCCGCTACCTGGACGTCCTGGCTAGCACCGTGGCGACGTGGACGCACGGCTACCGCCACAAGACCGGTGGGTCGGCGTGACGTCATCGGTGCGCCGATACTGACCGCGCTGCCGAGAACCGTCTTCCGCTGGCCGGTCATCCCGTTCATCGAGCTCGCCGAGGGCCTGGTCATCACCACGATGCAGCGTAGCGGCGTCCCGCTGCAGCGCATTCGGCCGGCGCTGGAGCGGCTCGACGAGGAGCTCGGGCCGCGGTACGCGCTGGCGAACAAGCGCCCCGGTGGGTGCCGAACGGGTCGAGCACGGCGCATGCCGAGTTCCGGACACGGGAGCAGGTCGAAGACACGGCAGACCTCTGGTTCCGGCTCGGCCGATCATGCGCAGGCCGCTTCGGCTGACCGCGACGAACTGTGATGTGCCGTCGCTGCCACAGCGGTGGGTCGTCTTGAACTGGATTACCGGTTGCCGAACGGTGTCAATGACCTTGCCCAAGGCGGTCGCCGTCCTGAGCCGTCTCCGATGCTCTTGCCTCCAGCCACTTCCGTACCTCTCCGAAACTGAATCCCCTCCCCGCATCCTCGAACAACTGCCACCACACCGTGTCCAGATTCTGCTCCAGAGCGAAGCCGAGCGCACTGAACACCGTGCATCGTCGCCGGCGGCGCCAGAATGGCCATTTCCATCGCGGCCAGCCGCAGCACCTGCACTGCCCTCTCTTGTTGACCTCATGCTCTCGCAGTAACCTGACCGCACCCATGAGCAACCGCACAGTCTGTTCCTCGACTACGGCTTGTTCTATCGGCTCCTCACCACTGAGCCGGTCCACCAGCTCCTCGAGCCATTCCAGGATGAGCCGGTACCGCGTCTGCCAGATACTGCTCACTGTTCCCGATCAAGCCCAACAGTACGCGCTGGAAGGGCAATCGGTTCATCTGCGGAACCCATCCCCTCAATGATCACGCTTCCCACGCCGGCTGCCCGGCGCTGCAATCGCTCACCAGCTGCTATCAGCCGCTGTGCATAGTTCTGCTGTTCGGCTGATCCGGCACTGCCCGCCATGATGTGCAACGCCATCGACGCCATATCCCCGTTCAGCCGCGCTAGCTCCGCTAACAGCTCCCGGTCCTCCCGGATCATGGCCGCGCCCTCTCGGTGGACATGACCTCGCCGCCGACCATCGCTGCCTCGTCGGCTATCGGCTCGCTCCCGAACGCGTCCCCCAGTGCTTGCCGCAGAGGTCGCGCGTCCTCCGCAGTGAGGTAGGCACTCGGCCCAGCTCGCCAGCCCTGGAGCAAGAGCGCCCCATCACCCATGTCCGCCACCAGCAGCGTCACCGGTACCGGCGCACCCGGCCGAATACTGCGCCTGATGCCCGACTGCCCGTGCTGGCTCTTCCGGTCACCGGTGTCACGCGCTGCCCGGTTGTCTGTCTCATGCACTGTGGTTCTTCGCCCCCACGTTCCGCTTGCCGCACATGGATGGCACCCAGGGCCGAGGTCGAGTCGCCCTGCGCGGCCGGGGGTGAGTACCACCTGTCGGGTACGTCTCGGGGCGGACAGGTGGTACGACCCGCACGAGCGGCTCGAACATCCCGGCCCTGGGGCCATGGGAAAGCACACCCGTTGGACTGCCACGTGAATGAGCCGTGAATGATCTTGTTCACCGAGTGTCTCACCGCCTGCTCGGTGCGGGCCCGGTACGCTCAGTCGGCACGCCCCCGGACCGGACCACGGAAACAGCAGAAGAGCCATCAGTTGCTCGAGGGAAAGGACCCCGTCCGGATCCGCTGAACCCCTCGGTCGTCGCCGAGCTCGGCGCGATGGGTGGGATGTTCGGCATAGTGCTGCAGGGCGTGCAGCAGGAGGGCCGGGTCGACGGGAAACTCGACGCAGGGCAGCACGATGTGTGGTTGGAGCGTGAACTCCGGCTGTCGCCATAGGCCGGACGTGCGCCGGAACCACACCCCAGGATCCGGCAGCACAGATGTCGACACCTGCGGCCGCGCCGGTTGACCCCCGTGCCAGGGCCACACCCCGATCACGGACTCCCATGGCACGTATGCCTCGTACGCCCACGCGCGGTGGTAGATGCCCTCCGGCGTCAGTGCGAGCAGGCCCCGTCGCATCCGGCCCATGGCGATGTGAGCGAGGCACAGCAGTAGGTACACCGTCAGCGGTCCGATGACCAACACCGGAAGGGCGGCGCCCCAGTAACGTGGAAACTCTGCCAGCCCAGCGGCGATGAGCACGGCGCAGTAGCCGGCCATCGGCAGCACAAGGGTCACTCCGAGTACAAGGAAGGCCCAGGCTCGCACGCTCGAGTACCGGATCACGACCGCGGTGCGGAGCAGCGTGGGCACCTCGGTCAGGGTTATCGACGAGGGTTGATGGCGGCGACCACGAAGATCTCGCACTACCACCACCACGGTCGCAGCAGCGATGAATGGCACGCAGAAGCCGATGAGTGGTCCGCGTGGATCGCCGGACCTCGTCAGGAGCACGGCGCCGATGCCGAAACCCAGGGTGAGACCGACCATGAAGACGGCTCCGGCCACGTGCCGGATCGTGACCGGACCAGGCCACGCCGAGGGCCATGGCGGACGGTGGACAGCCGACTCGGGGTAGAGCGTCACGCTGCGGCCCGCCTCATCAGAAGATGGCGTCCCAGGCACGCTTGGCGCCACTGCCGATGGCCGATCCGGTGTCGCCGATCGCGCCGCCGACCGCGTCGACACCGTTCTCGATGCCGTCCTGCACGCCGTGGGGGAGGGCGTCATAGCCTGCTTCAGCAAGCCAACCGACGCCGACGCCGGCCACAATGCCGAGGCCCGCAGCGACCCCCACGGGGCCGCCGACCAGCGCGACCGTTCCTGCGGCGGCCAGGGCGCCGGCCGCGCCGGAGATCACGGCCTTGCCGACCGGCTTGCCCTGCGAGACGTCCACCCCGATGCCTGCTGCGGTGATCCCCAGTCCGATCACCGGGACCTTGCCGCCGAAGCGAGCCGCCACCGACGCCGATCGGCGAAACGCCTCATCCGCCTCGTCGAAGAAGTGCTGGGCCAATGCGGTGCTGCGCGCGCCGCCGCCGCGGAGGTAATGGGTGTCGTGCAGGTCACGCTGCGACAGCAGGAACTGGCCGTGGTTGCGCAGGCTCTGCACTCGGGACGCGACGACACCGGCCACGCCGACGTTCACCCCGAAGTCTGCGGCGTGCACCCACTTCTTGGCGCGGAACTCCTGCACCGTCTTGTTCCTCAACCACGTCGTCGAGTCGTCCACCACCCGGCGGGCGTTGGCGGCTTCGTCCGCGGCTGCGGCGTACGCCGCAGCCCGCTGGGCGTGCACCTCCTGTGCCTGGATACCAGCGTCATAGGACTGCACCATCGCGGCGGTTGCCGACCCGTCGGTCGGCAACGCCTGTGGTGCTGACGGGGCGGGACCCGGCTCGAGGATCTGCTCGTCGACGACATCCAGGCCACCGTCGCGGCCGATCTGACGTGCCCGACCCATGCCTGCCAGGGCCGTCACCATGTTGTCCGCATGTGCCTCGAAGTCCCGCCCGGCGGTGTCGGCGTCGGCGGCCAGGATGTCGCCCTGGTGCGTGCCGCTGGTCATCCTGGTGTGGAACCCCGCGCCCGCGCCGCCTCCCCACGCCCACTCACCCTCTGTCCGGGCGTGGTGAATGTCCGAGACGCAGTCCACGACCTTGGTGCTGAGAGTGGATCTCAGCCAGCGACCCGCCTGCCGGATGCTCTCCGGGTCACCGTCGATGAGCGTGTCGATAGGCATCGTCGCTCACCGGAGTCCGTGGTCACTCTGGAACGGGGAGGTGTTCGACTGCTCGGCCTCGAGGTACTCAGCGCTGCCCCGGGCAACGAGTTCGCCGGCTCCAGCTACGCCGACGACAAGCTCCGCAGCTGCGCCGATGAAGTTACTGATCACTTCGGCCATCGCGCCGCTGAGCTCGCCTGCGTCGGGCATACCGGGTGCGGCGTCGCCCACCGTCGCCAGCTCCGCACTGGCCGCCTCGAGCCTGCTCGCGATCCGCGCCACCACGTCGGGATCGACCCTGAGCTCATTCGGTGTCATGTCTGGCGCGTCTCCCGCCGTCGATGCTCCTCCGGGATGTCCATATCGAGCAGGACCATGTCGAACGGTGCGCGTTGGTTGACGTGCTCCAGGCTCGCCGTGGGCATGACGACCCACGGCTGCCGGGGTCCGCAGGAGCACACCAAGCGGTCCAGCGCCGAGTACACCAAGAGCACCACCTGCCCGTCTCGGGTCCGACGGAGGTCGACGGTCAGCTCGCCGTCGGGCGCAGGAGGACGCTCGCACGGCACGTACACCACAGGTGGGAATGTGATCGTCTGCTCGCTCCCCGCCGCCTGCACGAACACAGCGTGTCAGGACCCGGTGGGGACGCGCAACGCTCCACCACCGGGTACGCACGCACCGCGTGTGGCCACCCGACTGTGGCATATGGCGAGCTGCATGCGCTGCTATGCTGAGCTACATGCGCACGACCATCAACCTGCCCGACGGACTGGCGGCGGAGGCCAAGGCACGAGCCGCTGCCAGCGGCCGTACCTTCACCAGCCTCGTCGAGGAGGGTCTACGGGTGGTGCTGGCCGAGCATCGCGACGCCGAGTCTGCACGGCACGAGCCGCTGCCGAGCTACGGCGATCCGGCCGCCCGGCCGCTGATCGACCTGACCGACCGGGACGCGGTCTGGGTCACGCTCGATATGGACGCGGATCTGTGATCCTGCCGGACGTCAACGTGTTGGTGTACGCCTTCCGTCGCGAGGCTGAGCAGCACGAGCAGTACGCAGGCTGGCTGGCCGATGTAGTCGCGGGCGCCGAAGAACTCGCGCTGCACGACGCCGTGCTCGTCGGTGTCGCCCGCATCGTCACGAACCCGCGGATCTTCGCCGATCCGGCGCCGATGGCTACCACGTTGGAGTTTCTCGCGAGGGTGCGTGCGGCGCGGCGCGCACGCTGGCTACCGTCTGCCCACACTGCATGGGCCGAACTGGAGCGCCTTGCCCACCGGGATCGCGGCATCCGCGGCAACCTCGTCCCCGACGCTTATCTCGCCGCGCTCGCGCTCGCACACGGATGCCGGATCGCCACCGCCGACCGCGGCTTCGCCCGCTATCCGGGCGTCATCTGCGTCGACCCGGTCACCTGACCACACCAGCACGATGTCAAGAGCACGGCGCCACTGGCGCAGCAGGGGGCGCCCGGCCGCTGTCGTTCACGAGTACCGAGGTCAGCCGGCTCGAGGCGTCAGGAGGGGACGTACGTTGCGCCACCCTGTCACCCGCTCATCGCCATGAGCGGACTCATGGCGAGAGACGGCCCTCGCTTCCCGCCACAAGCCGGCTCATGGCGACGGGTGAGCCTGGGTCGCTTCCGCGGGTGCACGGACGGCGTGGGGTGTGTTCAGTTCCCGGTGCACCGCCGGCACGACCCGGCGCAGGTAGCACCCGAGCCGAACGAAGGAGGTGCCGCTGGTGCGGAACGAGTACCGGATCGGGACCTCGGCGTAGGTGAAGCCCTTGCCGAGCAGATCCAGCGTCAGCACCTGCGCGTAGTTGTAGTCGTGGACGACCTCGGCCTCGGCCGCCGCGAGCGGGGAGAACGCGCGGAAGCCGCTCTGCCCGTCGGTGAGGTCCCGGCGCCGGGTGAGCCACCGCACCCAGCCGGTGAGCACCCGGTTGCCGAGCCGGCGGTGCGGCAGCATCCGCTCGATGTTCCCCGCGAAACGGGAGCCGACGACGTAGTCGGCCGCGCCAGCCAGCACCGGGGCCGCGACGGCGGCGACGTCGCCGGGCGCGTACTCGCCGTCGGCGTCCAGGTAGACGACTGCGGCCGGCCCGAGCGCGGTCGCCTCCGCGAGTCCACGGCGCACGGCCGCGCCGAGCCCGAGGTTGCGCGGCTGTGCCACCACCGTCGCGCCCGCGGCCGCTGCGTGCTCCGCTGTCGCGTCGGTCGAGCCGTCGTCCACCACGATCACCTCGACCCGGCGGCCCTCGACGGCGGCGGGCAGGGCCGCTACCACGGAGCCCACGGTCGCGGCCTCGTCGTGCGCGGGGAGGAACACGACGATCGGCGCATCGTCGGCGATCGGGGGCCCGACGGGCCGGGGCACCGCGGACCGGGGAAGCCGCAGCCACCCCCAGTACGACGGCGCCGGCACGACGAGCGCGACGGCCCCTACGAGCAGCGCGTACAGCGTCTTCGCCGCGTGCGTGGTGAACGCGATCGCGAATGCCGGGCCCGCGGGAACACCGAGCGCCACCATCGCCGCGGTGGCCGCCGCCTCGTAGGACCCGAACCCACCTGGCGTCAACGCCACGGCCTGCACGACGATCGTCACCGCGGTGACCGCGAGCGCGTCCCGTAGCCCGAGCGGGTGGCCGGCGGTCCTGGCGATCTCCCACACGACGGCGGACTCGAGCACCCACGCCGCGACCACGGCGGCCGCGACGGGCAGTGACGGCACCCGCACCGCCGCCCCCGCACGGGCGAGCCGCGACGATGCGAACACCCCGCCTGCCAGCACCGCGAGGACCACCGCGGTGGCGGCCCACACCC
>JALYQB010000250.1 GCA_030856045.1 Actinomycetota bacterium | reverse complement strand
GCCGGGGTCACCGCGCCCAGCACGGCGAGGACGTCTCGCCCCGCGGCCGCCGACCCGGCGACGAGCTCGCGGCGGTGCGAGGGGGTGAGGGCGGCGAGGGCGTCGAGCACCGCGTCGGGGGAGGAGTCCGCCGGGCCGCCGAGGGACTGGCCGTCACCGGTGGTGAGCGCGACGCGCTGGCCGCGGTGCTGCAGGTGCAGGCAGACGCTCGCGGCGAGGGACACCGCGTACTCGAGGCTCGCGGTCGGCCCGGTGCCGCGGTGTGCGGCCGCGCGGGAGTCCAGCAGCACGCAGGTGCCGCCGCGCCAGGGGCGTTCCTCGACGCGGACCATGAGCTCGTCGTGGCGGGCGGTCGAGCGCCAGTGCACCTTGCGCAGGTCGTCGCCCTGTCGATAGGAACGGACCACGACGTCGTCCTCGCCAGGGCCGGAGCGGAGCCTGCCCGCGCCCTCCTCCCCGGAGCCGGAGCCTCCGCCGGGCAGCAACCCGGTGAGGGGAACGACCACCGGGGTGACCACGAGCTGCTGGTGGCCGGCGAGCTCGCGGCCGTACTCCGCGAGCCCGAACGGGTCGGTGACCCGCGCGACGAGCGGGCCGAGGACGTGCACGCCCCGCTGAGCCGGCCGCAGCGGATGACGCAGCAGCACCGAGGACTGCCGCGGGAGCCGTTCGACGACGAACCGTGGGTTCCGCCCGAGCACCGGGGGCACGCCGTCCGACAGCAGCAGGCCGCCGCTGCCGAGCCGCCCCGTGCTGCTGACGGTGAGCCGCACCTCGCAGGGCGTCCCGGCAGGCGTGCGCTCGGGCTCCACGTGTCGCTGCGCCTCGAGCCCCACCCGGGCGCGCGTCGCGACGAGAGTGGCCAGCAGGGGCAGGAGGACCACGAATGCGGCGATGCGCAGCAGGTCGCGCTCGTCGAGTACCAGTGCGCAGAGCGCGGCCGCCACGCCGCCCGCGAGCAGGCACCGCCCGCGGGTGGTGAGGCCGCTGGGCACTAGCGCCGCCGCGGGTGGGCGCCGTTGCGGGACCCGGGATCCTGGGGTACCGGCACACGCTGCACGAGGGCGTGGACGAGGTCGTCGGCGCAGCGGCGGGCGGCCTGTGCGTCGGCGCTGAGCACCAGGCGGTGCGCGAGGACGGGCGCGGCCACGGCGTGCACGTCGTCGGGCACCACGAAGTCGCGGCCGGCGAGGGCGGCGTGCGCCCGCGCGGTCCGGACCAGGTGCAGCGTGGCGCGCGGCGAGGCGCCGAGCCGCAGCTCGGGGAGCTTCCGCGTCGCGGAGACGAGGTCCACGACGTAGCGCCGCACCTCGGGCGCGATGTGGATGGCACGCACCCCGTCGACCAACGCGCGGACCTCGGCGGCGGTCGAGACCGGTTCGAGCGTCGCGAGGGGATCATGGGCGGCGTGTTCGTCGACCATCTCGAGCTCGGCGGCCGGGTCGGGATAACCGAGGGAGACGCGGGCGGTGAACCGGTCGCGCTGGGCCTCCGGCAGCGCGTAGGTGCCCTCCATCTCGATGGGGTTCTGCGTTGCGATGACCATGAACGGTCCGCTGAGCGGGTAGCTGTGCCCGTCGACGGTGACCTGGCGTTCCGCCATGCACTCGAGCAGCGCGGACTGGGTCTTCGGGGAGGCGCGGTTGATCTCGTCGCCGACCACGATGTTCGCGAACACCGGGCCGGGCCGGAACTCGAAGTCGGCGGTGGTGCGGTTGTAGATCGAGACGCCGGTGAGGTCGCTGGGCAGCAGGTCCGGGGTGAACTGGATCCGGCTCACCGTGCAGTCGATCGAGCGGGCCAGCGCTTTCGCCAGCAGCGTCTTGCCGACCCCGGGCACGTCCTCGACGAGCAGGTGGCCCTCGGCGAGCAGCGTCACGAGCGCGGTGCGCACGGCGTCGGGCTTGCCGACGAGCACGCGACCGATGTTGTCGGCGATGCCGTCGGCGGCGCGCTGCACGTCGACCGGGGCGAGCCCGGCCCGCGGCCCTCCTGGGGTGGACACGGAACTCGGGGTCACTCCGTCTTCGCCCACCGCCGCCTCCAGAACCGTCTCGCGTCGCCGCCGGCCGCGGTCCGCAGCCTGGCACCGAGTGTGCCAAACCGCGGCGAGCTTCTGGCCCTTTCGCGCCACGTGCTCGACCGGCACGGGGAGTGCACCCTGCGCGAGGGATGGCATAGCAGAAACCGTTGATGACGAATCACGCATCACGGCGCGCCTGTGATGCGCTTTTCGTCATCAGGGCTTCGACCTCACATCCCTGCTGTCGAGGTGACGCAGCGTGACAAAACACCGCGAAGAGCCCAGGAAGCAGGGCGCGTTCCCCACCGCCGCCCACGCCTGCTGACCAGCGTAGACACCGTCCCAGCTGTCACATATGCCTCACTCTTCCCGTTGACAGTGGTGAATGGTGGGGTACGGTGGTGCGCAGTGGGGCAACAGGGAGCCTCATGGCCGGTCCGGACGGGCTGGTGGGGAGGTGGGTGGCGAGTGTTCCTCGGCACGCACACCCCACGGCTCGACGACAAGGGACGTCTGACCCTTCCGGCGAAGTTCCGCGACGCACTCGCAGGGGGGCTGATGGTCACGAAAGGACAGGACCATTGCCTCTACGTGTTCCCCCGCGCAGAGTTCGAGGAGATGGCCCGGAGGGTGGCGGCCGCGCCCTTCACCAACGAGGCGGTGCGGGCGTACCAGCGCTACCTGTTCGCCGGCACCGACGAGCAGCGCCCCGACGGCCAGGGCCGCATCTCCATCGCGCCGGAGCTGCGCCGCTACGGCGGGCTGAGCAAGGACTGCGTGGTGATCGGCGCCATCACCCGGCTGGAGATCTGGGACGGCGCGGCCTGGGAGAGCTACCTCGAGCAGCACGAGGAGTCCTACTCGCAGGCGCAGGAGGAGGTACTGCCCGGGGTCTTCTGACCGGGCGGCCACTCGGGCGGAAGCCCGGAGGATGACCCGGATGTCGTGAGGCCTCCGTCCGAACCGTGACCGGCCCTGACGCACCTTCCCCTGCGCCAGGACCCACACCCGGACGGAGACCTGGCGGCATCCGGCGTCGAGGAGGTAGCGAGAGGAAGCCCGGTGAGCGGAGGGACAGCGACGATGGTCGATGACCCGGGCACTCGGCACCCGGCGCACGTGCCGGTCCTGCTGGATCGCTGCCTCGACCTGCTGGCCCCCGCCCTGGCGCGGCCGGGCGCGGTCGCGGTGGACGCCACCCTCGGCCTCGGCGGCCACTCCGCCGCGCTGCTCGACGCGCACCCCGGCCTCACCCTCGTCGGGCTCGACCGGGATCCCGCCGCGCTCCGGCTCGCCGCACGGCGGCTCGAGCCGCACGCCGCGCGCACGCACCTCGTCCACGCCGTGTACGACGAGCTGCCCGATGTCCTCACGCGGTTCGGCATCGGCGGTGTGCACGGTGTGCTGTTCGACCTCGGCGTGTCGTCCCTGCAGCTCGACGACACCGACCGCGGCTTCGCCTACGCCCACGACACCCCGCTGGACATGCGGATGGACCCCACGGCCGGGCCGACCGCCGCGGAGGTCCTCAACACCTACGCGGTCGCCGACCTCGCGCGGGTGCTCCGCGAGTACGGCGAGGAGCGCTTCGCCGGACGGATCGCGCGGGCCGTCGCCGTGGAGCGGGAGCGCGCCCCGTTCGACCGCAGCGCTCGGCTCGTCGAGCTGCTGTACCGCGCGGTGCCCGCGGCGACCCGCCGCACCGGCGGACATCCGGCGAAGCGCACCTTCCAGGCCCTGCGGATCGAGGTGAACTCCGAGCTCGCGGCGCTGGAGGCGGCAGTACCCGCCGCGCTCGCCGCACTGGCCGTCGGCGGGCGGCTGGTCTCGCTGGCCTACCACTCCCTCGAGGACCGCATCGTCAAACGAGCCATCACCGAGCTGACGCGGTCGCGGACACCGCCGGGGCTGCCCGTCGAGCTACCGGGGCACGGGCCGCAGCTGCGGTCGCTGACCCGGGGCACGGAGCCCGCCTCGCCCGCCGAGGTGGACGCCAACCCGCGGGCCGCCTCGGTGCGGCTGCGTGCCGTCGAGCGCATCGCGGGGGTGACGCCATGAGTGCGCCGACCCGTACCGCACCACCGCCGTCACCACCACCGGCAGTCGCCCCGCCCCGCCCCCGCTCGCGCCCCCGTTCCGCCGCGGTCCAGCGG
>JALYQB010000408.1 GCA_030856045.1 Actinomycetota bacterium | reverse complement strand
ACCCGGCCGCGGCGCGGCGCGGACGTCGAGACCGAGGTCCGCATCGACTTCACCGAGGCCGTGCGCGGTGCCACGGTGCCGCTGCGACTCTCGAGTCCCGCGACCTGCGGGTCGTGCGCGGGCTCCGGTGCGCGGGCAGGAACCACCCCGCGGACCTGCCCGACGTGCGGCGGGACCGGGCTGGTGACGCGGAGCCAGGGCTCGTTCGCGTTCTCCGAGCCGTGCCGCGACTGCCGCGGCGCCGGGCGGCTCGTCGACGACCCGTGCCCCGAGTGCGGCGGCGACGGGGTGTCCACCCGGACCCGGACGCTGACCATGCGCATCCCCGCCGGGGTGGCCGACGGCCAGCGCATCCGGCTGGCCGGGCAGGGTGAGCCGGGCAGGCACGGCGCAGGCGCCGGGGACCTGTACGTACTCGTGCACGTCGCCCCGCACCCGGTGTTCGGCCGCTCCGAGTCCTCGCCGTCGGACCTGACCATGACGGTGCCGGTGTCGTTCAGCGAGCTGGCGCTCGGGGCGACGCTCACCGTGCCGACCCTGGACGGCACCGTGTCGCTCAAGGTGCCCGCGGGCACGTCCAGCGGGCGCACGCTGCGGGTGCGCGGCAAGGGCCTCACCCGCCGCGAAGGCAGGGCCGGGGACCTCCTGGTGACGCTGCAGGTGGCGGTGCCCTCACGGCTCGACACCGCGGCGCGCGAGGCCCTCGAGGCGTACGCGAAGGCCACCGCGGACGACGACGTGCGGGCCGAGCTGATGCGGCACGTCGAGCGACCGGAGGCGGCCCGATGACCGCCGACGCACTCCTTCCCGCGGAGGCGGCGATATGACTGTTCCGTACCCGCCCGGTGCGGACGACGAGACCCCGATCTTCGTGATCTCCGTGGCCGCGCAGCTGTCCGGCATGCACGCGCAGACGCTGCGCAGCTACGACCGGCTTGGCCTGGTGTCCCCCGGCCGCAGCGCCGGGGGCGGGCGGCGGTACTCGGCGCGGGACATCGCGCTGCTGCACGAGGTGCAGCGGCTCTCCCAGGACGCCGGGGTGAACCTCGCAGGGATCAAGCGGATCATCGAACTGGAGAACCACGTCGAGGCGCTCCGCGTCCGGCTCGTCGAACTCGCCGACGAGCTGGCGGCCGCCCACGAGGAGCTCGCGAGCGCGCATGCCGCGGCCGAGCAGGCCACCGCCGCGGTGCACGCGAGCTACCGTCGTGACCTCGTTCCGGTGCGTCGCCCGGAGCAGAGCGCACTGGTGGTGTGGCGGCCCCGCAGGTAGCGCTGCACCGCGCCCTGCTGCGTCCTCAGTCGAGGGTGAACGGGTCGTACTTGATGTGGTCCAGCGGCGTGCCTGCCACCAGCATCCGCGACACCGTCGCGCGGATCATCGCGGGCGACCCGCAGACCAGCACGTCGTGCTCGGCCCACGCGCCGTGGCGGGCCACCACGTCGGCGAGCGTGCCGTGCTCCGCGCCGAACGCCGACGGGTCGTCCTCCAGTACGGGGACGACGGTGAGCCACGGGTTCGACGCGGTCATGGTGTTGAGGGTGTCCAGGTCGTACAGGTCGTCGCGGGTGCGGCCACCGACGAACAGCTGGACCGCGGGGTTGTCACCCCAGCGCGTCAGTTCCTCGAGCATCGCGCGCATCGGCGCGACTCCGGTACCACCGGCGATCATGAGAACGTCGCGGCCCGAACGGCGGTCGACGGACATGCGGCCCATGGGCGAGCCCATGCGCCAGGTGTCGCCGACCTGCGAGTGTCCGACGACCGAGCGGCTGACCCACCCGCCGTCGACCGCGCGGATATGGAACTCCAAGAGCCCGTCCGACCGGGGGGCGTTCGCCGGGGAGAGGTAGCGCCACAACCGCGGGCGCTGCGGCACCTCGACGCTCACGTACTGCCCGGCGCGGTAGGGCACCGGCTGGTCGGGCCTGACCTGGACGATCGCGAGGTCCCAGCTGAGCCGCTGGTGCTCGACGACCTGGCCGGTCCAATACGCCGGGCCCTGGGCGGCCACGGCGGCCTCCTGCATCGTCCTGGCGATCAGGCCGAAGGCGTCGGTCCAGGCCTTCTCGACCGGCGGGGTCCACGCGTCACCGGCGAATCGCTGCAGGGTCGTGATCAGCGCCGTGCCCAGCGCGTCGAAGTGGGTGGCCATCACGCCGAACTTGCGGTGGTCCCGGCCGAGCTGGCGCAGGAACGGCACCAGGTCGTCCGGCCGGTCGACCATCTGCACCACGTGGACGATGGCGCGCAGCAGCCGGCTCCGCTGCACCTCCATGTTCGCGGGGAACAGGTCCCGGGTCGCGGGCGCGAGGCTGAAGAGCATCCCGTAGAAGAACCGGGACATCTCGGCGGCACGTGGCTCGACCACTGCGAAGCTCTCGCGGATGAGCCGCACCATCGAGGAGGCGTCCCCCGGTGCGCTGGGCTCGTCGCCCGAGGATGGGATGGTCAACACGGCGTTGGAGGTCATAGTTCGGGCGCGTCTTCTCCCAGTTTTGCGGCGGACACCGGCGACGGTGCTGTTCCCGGACGGAGACGGCAAGAGTAATCCCTCAGCCGTTCCGTGCGACCCATGACCCTCTATTGAGTCAGCCTGCGCAACAGACTGTCAACACCGCTCGGGCAATCGAGCGAACGTCGGGGGACCGCGTGCGTCGCATGGCAACACTATGACACGGTGTGCGCCGTGTGGTCCACGATGGTTGCAGCGCGCAGGTCACGGTCGAGGTCATCCGTCCGGGTGGTCCGCGATCAGATGATCGACGTGGAACTGTGCACTCCTGACCCGGCGGGTCCCGTGACGTTCGCCGCCGACGGCCCGGAGGACCCCACCGACCTCCACGCAGGCGACGGGCTGCCGGGGTCCACGGGCGAGCACCTGCTGCAGTGCGCCTACGCCACCGAGTCGCGTGCCCGCCGCTTCTACACCGACCAGGTGCTGGACCACCTCAACCCGTCCATGATCGAGTTCGTCACCCGGATGGAGCTGGCGTTCGTGGCCACGTCGGACGGCCGCGGCGCGTGCGACGCGTCGCTGCGGGCGGGCCCGCCGGGGTTCCTCCAGGTCCTCGACCAGCACCACGTCGCGTATCCCGAGTACCGCGGCAACGGGGTCATGGCGAGTCTGGGCAACATCAGTGAGAATCCGAACGTCGGGATGCTGCTGGTCGACTTCGTCACCGACCTCATCGGCCTGCACGTCAACGGGCGCGCCCGGATCGTCGAGGACGCCGACCTGCGCCTGGAGCACCCGGCGCTGCCCTCGGACCATGAGCGCGGCCGCGTCCCCGAGCGGTGGGTCGTGGTGGAGGTCGAGGAGGCCTACATCCACTGCCGCAAGCACATCCCGCAGCTGGTCCCCGTCACGCGGGACCGGGCGTGGGGAACCGACGACGGGCGGCGCAAGGGCGGCGACTACTTCGACGCCAAGACCACCCCGTCGCCATGGGCGCAGCCGGTGTCGGCTCCGTCCTGACACGGGGGGAGGGGGCGAACACCGCGGCATCCGCTTGCTGCCGTTGATCAGCATCGAGGTGAGGCGCCGCGGCTCGGCGGTGACGTGCAGGTCGCCGATCTCCCGCCGCGCCAGGTTCGCGCCGAGGCAGTAGTGCGGGCCCGGGCCGCCGAAGCTGAGGTGCGGGTTCGGGTCACGGCGGAAAGGCCGGCCCCGGCTGCGCCCGCAGCGCGGCGAAGGCGTGGCCGCGCTCGTCCAGCGGCCGGGTCCAGAACCCCGCGCTGTCCGAGAGGTCGACGCGGTCCAGGGTGGGGACCGCCTGCATGAGCCGTCCGTTCCGAGTGTTGATCGCAACGGTCGGAACGGTAGAGAGCCGGAGCGCTCGGGGAACCTCTCACCGGGCTGACACGCGGTGAGAGGTCGGGCACCAGCGGTCAGTGGTCCGTGCTCGACAGCCGCCCCCGCCCCCAATGCTGCGTTCGCCTCATCCGATGAGGCGAACGCGGCATTGGGGGCGGGGGCGGGGGCGTGCGGCGAGGTCACGAGGGGCCTGCTGGGGTGAACACGGCGGGCAGGTGCTTGACGCCGTTGATGAACATGGACTGCAGCCGCCGCGGCTCGGCGGTGGTGCACAGGTCGGGGATGCGGCGCAGCAGCTCGGCGAACATCGCGCCGATCTCCGCGCGGGCGAGGTGCGCGCCGAGGCAGAAGTGCGGGCTTGGGCCGCCGAAGCCGACGTGCGGGTTCGGGTCGCGGCGGAGGTCGAACGCCTCAGGGTCGGTGAAGTGCGCCTCGTCGCGGTTCGCCGACCAGTAGAACAGCACGACCTTCGCACCCTCGTCGAGCTCGACGTCGCCGACCCGCGCCGGGACGGCGAGCGTGCGACGCATGAAGATCACCGGTGACGCCCAGCGCACGATCTCCTCGACCGCGGTGCGGGTGAGGCCCTCGACGTCGGCGGCCCACGCCGCGCGCTGGTCCGGGTGCTCCGACAGCAGGTGCACGCCCCAGCTGATGGCGTTGCGGGTGGTCTCGTTGCCCGCGACGACGAGCAGGATGAAGAAGGGGCCCAGCTCGTCGAGGGTCAGCCGCTCACCGTCGATCTCGGCGTTGACCAGCGCGGAGATCAGGTCGTCGGTCGGGTCCGCGGCGCGGGCCGCCCCGAGTTCCTTGACCAGACCGATGAGCTCGGTCGCGGCGCCGAGCACCGCGGCGAGGAGGTCGGTGCCCGGCGGCACGTACTCCGGGTCCTGCGCGCCGAGCAGGATGTTGCTCCGGTCGAAGACGAACCGGTGCTCGCTCGCCGGGATGCCCATGAGGTTGCAGATGATCGTGAGCGGGAGCTTCGCGGCGATGTCGGTGACGACCTCGCACTCGCCGCCGCGCGCGATCACGTCGTCGACGATCTCGGTCGCGGTGCGCTCGATGTCGGCGTGCAGGGCCGCGAGCCGGCGCGGGGTGAAGCCGCGGGACACGATGCGGCGCAGCCGGGCGTGCCGCGGGTCGTCCATATTGATCATCGAGCCGAAGAACTCGCGGAACTCCTCGGGCATGTCGGGGATCCTGGTGGCACCCTGGCCGGAGCGGAAGACACGTGGCTTGCGACTGACCGCGACGACGTCGTCGTACCGCGTGACGGCGTAGTAGCCGGGGCCGCGCTCGAGGAACGGCACCTCGGGTTCGGGGAAGAACGCGACCGGCCGGTGGGCGCGGTCTGCGAACATCCGCCCGCACTCCTCGAGGGAGAGCGCGGAGAACCGGGCGAAGTCGGACAGCTGCGGGTACTCGACCGTGCTCATGACTGACAGTAGGACTCCAGCCGGTCGTGGCGCGCTACTCCTTACCGGTGAGGGGCGGTCGCCTACCGTGGTCGTATGTGGCGACGGGGGGTGGTCGCCGGCGCCGTCGCGGTGCTGGCGCTCGGCGGGTGCACGGCAGGTGGGGACGAGGTGGCCGCGCCGCCCCCGGGGGTAACGCCTGCGGACGCCGCGCCGGGGACGTTGCTCCAGGCGCGGGAGGTCGCCCCGGACCCGTCGCTGGCCCGCATCGGGGCACGGCTGTGGCAGGTGCGCTACGCGTCGCGCTCGGTGCTGGGTGACGTACCCGTCGAGGTCAGCGGGGTGGTGATCGAACCGGCCGGGGAACCCCCGCCGGGTGGCTGGCCCGTGGTGTCCTACGCGCACGGCACGACGGGGCTCGCGGACGCGTGCGCGCCGTCGCGGTCGTCGACCCTGCTCGGGCAGCTCTCGGTGGTGCTCCCGCTGGTGGAACGCGGCCACGTCGTCACGGCCACGGACTACGAGGGCCTCGGCACACCCGGGCCGCACCCGTACCTGCAGCCGGTGAGCGAGGCTCGCGGGGTGATCGACGCCGTGGGCGCGGCGCGTGACCTGTTGCCGCGGACGTCGCAGCAGTGGGTGGCCTTCGGGCTGTCGCAGGGCGGGCAGGCGGTGTGGGCGGCGGGCGAGCTCGCGGGGCCCGGGTTCCTCGGTGCGGCCGCGCTCGCGCCGCCCACCGACATCGGCTCGCTGGTCGACGACGTACCGGGCGACCTAGGCCCGCTGGAGAAGGCGCTGTACCCGGCGGTGCTGCTGTCGCTGCAGCTGCGGCACCCGTCGCTCGACCTGGCCGACTATCTGTCGGGTGGTGCGCTCGCGGCCGCGCCGCGGCTGACGACGGACTGCACCACGGTGGGGGTCGAGCCCTTCCCCGACGCCGACTTCGAGTCGAGTTCCCCGGCGGCGCTCGACCGGCTGCGCACGTGGCTCGCCGAGCTGGCACTGCCGTCGGGGCCCGCGGTCGGGCCGCTATTCGTCGCGGCGGGCACCGCGGACGGGCTGGTGCCGGTGGGGACGGTCGACGCCGCGGTCGACCGCGCCTGCGCGCTGGGCACCACCGTCGAGTACCGCCGCTACGAGGGGGCAGGCCACCCAGCGCTCCCCGACGCGGCGGAGGACACACTGCGCTGGATCACCGCGCGCTTCGCAGACGAGCCGCCGCCCTCGACCTGCTGACCGCGACAAGCATCCATGTCGCGGTCGTGCAGACGGCATGATGGAGGTATGGACGCCTTTACGCCGACGACTAAGACTCAGGCGGCTCTCTCCGCGGCCGCGCAGGCGGCGACCGGCGCGGGCAACCCGGACGTGACGCCGGTGCACCTGCTCGGAGCGCTGCTGGCGCAGGCCGACGGGATCGCGGCGCCGCTGCTCGCGGC